>JBDRIF010000118.1:0-9869 GCA_043816125.1 bacterium | reverse complement strand
TTTACCAAGCTCGGCTATCTCGGCTACGGGGCCTGGACGATGAGAGACGTTGCCAATAATGATGAAGTAAATACTTATGCTTGGGGTTTTGGCAATCGTAGTGGCTGGCTTAACTGGGGCCTAACATACAAAACAATCGATTATACTCTGTCGGGCGTTAACCAGGAGAGCTGGTCGACAGATTTTGGCTTTTTATTCCGCATCACCCCTGAATTTAATGTCGGTTTAACTTTACAAGATATTTTGACCGGAAGAAATAGTCCGATTGCCAGTGGGGGGCGACTCGGTTTTGGTTTTGAGCCGATCAAGAGCAGATTGCTTATGGCCGGAGATCTGGAACTTGGCAATTCTTCACCCGCTTATGGACATTTTGGCCTGGAACTAAACATGGTCAAAGGGATGGCTTTGCGTGCCGGACTTGACCGAAGTGATCCGACCGCCGGCCTCTCGATCGACCTGGGACTATTTAATTTTGACTATGCCGCGGTCTTTGAAAACAACCAGACTGTCCATCGCTTCGAAACCGGGATCAAATTTTTACCTGCCAGAGAGCGCCCCTTTTCGATTTTTAAACAAAAAGAATTTGTGCTGATCGATCTGGCTGGCTCGCTTAAAGGGGGGCGGACAGCTTATAGTTTCTTGGGCGGCGTCCAACCGGGGGTCGATTCTATTCTGATCCAGATCAGAGAGGCGGCCAAAGATCCGGCGGTTGACGGGATATATCTAAGAGTTGGTGGGATGGGAGACAGTTTGTCCGGCCTGGCCAAAATGCAAGAGTTGCGCGCCGAACTGGTCAATTTTAAAAAGACCGGTAAAAAGATAGTGGCTTATATCGAAGGGGCGGCTTTGAGCGAAGAATATTATTTGGCCGCGATTGCCGATAAGATTGTGGCCCCTCCCGGCTGCATGATCGGCGGGTTTGGCAAGGCGATGAGTGTGATGCGTTTGAAGGGGCTCTTTGAAAAATTGGGAATCGAGTGGCAGATCTTTACGCAGGGTAAATTTAAGGATTCTTTCGATCAGTACAGCCGGGAAAAATTAACAAAAGAACAGGAGACAATGGCCAAATCATTGTTAGCCGAACTTCACCGTCAATTGTTGACCGATATTGCCCATGACCGGAATATCAGTCTGGACAAGATCAAAGAGCTGGGTGACGGGATGATCTTTACCAGCCGCAAAGCTTTGGAGCTCGGGCTGATCGATGAAATCGGCTATCATAAAGAGGCACGTTTGGCCGCGGCGCAGATGGCCGGCGAGAAAAAAGAAAAAGAAGAGGCCAAAATTATCTCTCCCAGACTGGTTGAACCTGAAGAGGTTTTCTTAACTCAGGTCTTTGGGGTGGCGATCATTGAGATCGATGGGGAAATTGTTTCCGGCTCGGGGGGAGAAAATGTTCTCTTTGGCGGCCGGTCGGTCGGGTCGGAAACAGTCTCCGAGTATATTAAGCAAGCTAGCGACAATGTTTTTGTCAAAGCCATAATTTTGCGGATCAACAGCCCCGGCGGTAGCGCGATCGCTTCGGGAGAGATTAATAAAGCCTTGCAATATGCCAAAGACAAAGAGAAAGTGTTGATTGCTTCTATCGGGAGTGTCGGTGCTTCCGGCGGATACTATATCGCCTGTGCCGCGGATAAAATTGTGGCCAATAAATCGAGTCTAACCGGGAGTATCGGTGTGATCGGCTATTTTCCCAGTTTCTCCGAATTGCTCAAAAAGATTGATATTAGTACCGAAGTAATCAAAGAAGGCGAATATTCTGACATGTTTTCCGGACTGCGTAAATTAAACGCCAAAGAAAAAGCTGCGATCAATGCTTTACTGGAAGAAGACTACAAAGAATTCAGAGGGGTGGTGGGGAAGGCGCGGGGTTTGTCCGAGGCCGATTTGGATGAAGTGGCTCAAGGACAGATTATGACCGGTTCGCAGGCTTTGGATTATCATTTGATCGACCAGATCGGTGGGTTTTCTGATGCTATTGAGTTAGCCAAAAAAGAGGCCAAGATTGTCGGTGAGCCGCGGTTGATCTATTATTATGAACCGAGCATGTTTTCGCCGTTTGGCCAGGGGATGGTGGAGAGTATGGGGCTTAAGGACGGGTTGTTGAAACAGTTTCAGCCGGAGCTTCTGTTACCACAATATAAGTCATCTTATTAGGATAGATCATCCCTAGTTTTTCTTTGGCTGTCTTTTCAATGTAGCCTAAATTTTCTTTGCTGGCGGCCTGGCTGGCGAGCTGGCGGTTTTGGCTGATCAGTTGATTATGCTCGGTTTTTAATTTTGCCACCTGATATTTAATGGTGATATTTTGAGTGTTGATATAGAGATGGATGACAGAGAGAATAACAATGACTATTAAAATAAAGACCGCTTTTCTAAAGTTCATGATTTTTCTGCCGCTCTAAGTTTGCCGCTTCTGGCTCGTGGATTTATTTCTACCTCTTCTTCGCCGGCCATAACCGGTTTTTTTGTTAAAACAGTTAAGCCCGATTGTTTGAAGGTGTGTTTTACTATCCGGTCTTCCAATGAATGGTATGAGATGACGACTATACGCCCGCCCGGATTTAATAGTCCCATTGCGTCCGTTAAGGCTGTTTGCAGGGAGTCGAGTTCTTGATTAACGGCGATGCGGAGGGCCTGAAATATTCTGGTCACAGATTCTCTCTTTTTCCAGACCGGGATGGCCTCTTCAACGATCTTTTTTAGCTGGTCTGTCGTAGTGATCGGCTCGTTCAGCCGGTGGTGACAAATTGCCTTAGCTACCCGGCGGCTAAACTTTTCTTCCCCAAACTGAAAAAATATCTTTTCTAATTCTTCGTGGCGGAGTTGATTGACCAGATCGGCGGCGGTCACTTTTTCTTCTTTATCCATCCGCATATCCAGAGGACCGTTCTCTTTGATACTAAAACCCCTCTCAGCTGTATCGATCTGATGTGAGGAGAGGCCGAGATCAAAAAGGAATCCGTCGACCGGTTTGATTAAGTGTTTTTTTAGATGGCGGAAGTTATCGTCAATATATATTATTGTCTCTTTGAGCAGGGATTTTGCCGCGGCCAGGGCTTCCTCGTCCTGGTCAAAGCCGATTACTTCGGCTGTCAGCTCTTTTGTTTTGATCGCCTGCGAATGTCCGCCGCCGCCGAGGGTGCAATCGACATAAACCTTGCCCGGTCGAACATTTAGATAATCAAGTGTTTCTTTGACCAAAACCGGGAGATGTTCGTAATCCATTATTTTACGTACCTCTCTTCATAATAGGATCTTACCCTAAAACCGACAGCTAATTCCTTAGCAATCTTTCGGCAGGCTGCATGATCGACCATAGGCAAGTCGACAATGGAGGCTTCGACTTCGGGAATATGTTTTTTTGCCTCTTTGATGAATTCAATAACTGCCGGGTAGGCGGCAGGGCCATAGGCTGGTTGGCAGATTTTCTCATAAACCTTAGCGTTCTCTGCATCTAGGGAAATGGATATCATGTCAACTAAACCTTTTAGCTCTGGTAAGATGTTTCTGCCCCAATGGAGGTTAGCATGGCCATTTGTGTCTATTACTACTCTGGCCCCCTGTGCTTTCAGTTTCTTAGCAACTTGCTTAACGACATCTAAGCGGAGGAGTGGCTCTCCATAACCGCAGAAAACAATTTGTTTATATTTTGTCGGATCACCAATAGCTGCCAGGATTTCTTTAACTGAGGGTTCTTTATCCAGCCACAGTTCATGCTGGCCATCAAATTTCCTGGTTTTGTTGCGAATACAGAATTGACACTCATTAGTGCAGCGGTTAGTGATGTTTAGATAAAGCGCATCCTTTATTGGATAAGCGATTGAGTTCATAATAAAAAATTATAGCACAATTTTGGGAAGAGCTCTTTTATACGTTGAATTCCAGAACAAAAGCACCATGCTCTGTTAGTTCTTCTTCTGCAGTCAAAAGCAGCCCTGCTTGTGCTGCCGCGGCTTTGATGTTCGCTATCATGTTTGCTTCAGTAGTCTGGCGAGCTGAATCAATAATGACCAGTCGGCCGGTCTTCGGGACCAATAAGCCTTTTGCTTTTGCCAAGGTTAGGACTTTTTGTTCCGGGGTCAAATATTTGAATACAAGACTGGCTAAGACCCGATGATATTGGCGGCTGTCAGTGAATTGTGTTAAAAAGTCTGCGGGGACAACTTCTACCGTTTGATTGGCTTTTTTTCCTAATTTCGCTTTTATTTGTGAAAATAGTTTGAGCATAAAAGTTGATTTTTCAACGAGTGTCAGCCGATCGGCCAGAAGGCGTGGCGGGGTGGTCAGGAAGGTGATGCCGTTGAGACCTGGTCCGATGTCTAACGCTGCAGTCGGGCCGGGAATCGTTTGAAGCTGTTCGGAGTGTTTTTTGTAGGTGCTTTTTGAAACCAACCCGGAAAATGATCCCGGGATATCGATTAAAAATGCCTTATAGATAAAGGCGATCAAATCAGTAATAGCTGTTAAGTAGGCCTGTCGGTTTGGCGAAGAAAGGGTCCTCTCCACTGCTTTTTCTATTTCCGGGGATTCCTGATCTGCTTCATCGGAGTCAAATGATCTGGGGCTTTCTTCCTTATATAAGATAGTTGCTGTGCGGGTAATCATGCGGCAATAATAAGTAATTATTCTATTTCTATCGGTAATCGGCAGGTTTTCATGAAAACTTTCTTTACCAATTGTTTTTTTTAAGCCAAGCGTTTCATATACCCTGTTTACTTTGGTCCGCAAAGTGGCAAAGGTTTGTTTTTTTGCCATTTGAGGCGTTAGGTAAGTACTTGTCTGTGTTTTTCTATTTACTTTTGCCGGGCGTTTGCTCATGCTCTTTTGTCGGCAGGTTTAGCGAGGAATTTCAGCTTTTAGCTAATTCTTGCTTAAGCAGTTTGTTGGCTAAGCCCGGATTAGCCCGGCCTTTGGAAAGACGGGAATTTCGTTAGCGACTTTCTTGTTGGTGCGGCATAGGTTAATGCAACCTCGTAGATGCCGGGAGTTTGTGTAACTATTGTTACTTCCTCTTTTTTTATGGCTTCCCTAAGAGGCTCTCGTTTGGCTGGGCTCAAGAGTGCCAGTTGTCTGTCCAACTCGCCGCTTTCGATTTCTTTTTGAACTTTGGTAATAAGCTGATCATCCAGGCATTCTTGTTCGGTTGCTCTTACCGCGTTGCGATGGACCAGAAGCCCGCTGCCGGTTATGCCGGGCATCGGTTTGGAAAGTCTGGTCATAACGTAAAGGGCGTACATTGTGCCCAGCGGCCGGTCATCACGAAAAGCCTGCCGCATGGCAATTGCCCGGTCTGTCCTGGCCCAGGGTTGCAACTCTCCTTCTTTTTCCCTGACTGGTAAACAGACAATTTTACCGAATGGCTGTGTCTGCACGCGGATGTTATCGGTGCCTAATTCAGCTAATATTGCATTTTTGCTCTCCCGGCTTTGATCGCTTATTGGTAAGATAAACCTATATTCCTTGCCTTTTTTATCCTTGACTTTTTGCGGCGTGCACCAGGGGCGGTCCCAGGGCGAAACATCTTCCCGACCGTGGAACAACCTGGTATAGATTTCTGATAAGGCATCATAAGCCGCACTGCCCAGTCCGGGGACCAGGATAAGACCGGGGCTTTCTTCTTTGAGATAAGTAGTTTGCGCGATTTGTTCCGCTTGTTTGGGCGGTGGGGTAGTTGGTACTTCCCTGGCTGGCCGGGGTTTGGGATCATTGAGTTTGGCAAAGGCTTCAAAAGTAAGCTCCAGCAGGTATTTTTTAAGAAGCGTGCCGGTTTCGTTGGTAACACCGGCTATCTCCATGGTTTGCGGGTTTTTGATCACAGCAATAACTGACTCTCCCTTAGTCGGATAGAATTGCACGACAATCGGAAATTTACCGGTGCCGGGCGCAAGTTCAACCCCAAATCCCCGCATCAGGGTTCTGGCTTCAGCCGGACTGTAAATTGTTACAGATCTGATCAAGGGTTTAAGAAGATCGTTTTCTTCAAGAGTATAAATGGTTTCCGCTGCCGCGAAAGCCGGACAATGGGCCAAGACAGCCCGGCCTAAATAGAGCAGATTTTCCAGGGTAATTGCTAATTCATCCTGATACTCAGGAATGTTGTTAAATTGCTCAAGCAGGATGCCAAAATCAAGGGCTGAAGTGTGCGAAAAAACAGCCAGGCGGCATTCATGAACAGCTTGATCAGAAAGATCGTTTAATTTATCTTTAATTCCCTTGGCCTGGTGTGGATCTATAAGCTTGGCCAGATGAAAAATGGAAGCAGAAACAAGAAAATAAGGGATGTCTTTGGGCGTTTGGCGGGAAAACCCGGAGTATTCCGCTTCGGAGGCGAGATCAACTGCCAAGCCCTGCTGATTGGAGCTAAGCTTATAGCTTGCCCGGAATGTTCCCTGGCCTTCCAGATGAAAAAAATGGTCAAGAGTATTTGTTTGAGGGACATAAACAATGGTGTTGATCGGTTCTGTGCTGAGGATAACAGCTGACTTGTAGGCCGCGTGTCTTAGCAATGCCTCTTTTTGGCCTTCAATTAATTTCCTGCGAATGCCGGCCAGGCTTTGCGCCAGCGTTTTAGGCAAGTCGGCTAAATGAATAGCATCATTGGGCGTAATGATTTTCCATGGTTTTGTGTCGGCCGCGGTCCGGGCGCAGTAGGCATTTAAATCCCGGGTATATAAGAAGGCCAGGACAAAACGATTATTATTATCGTGAAGAGAATTCGAATTGATAAATTCCTGGTAAACGTCATTATCCGGTGAAAAATTCTGGACACCGTGCCTGGTAATAGCTATGAGTTGTCTAAGAGGACTGTCTGAAGGAACATTCTGCTGGTTCAGCTCTCTTTCTGCCAGGTCAAATAAGCCTAAAACACATAAGTTGACCGCGAAAATTTCCAGATCTTCCGCAACTCTGGCTACTCCCGCTAAGCCTATTACCGACTCGGCTTTGGTCGCTAAATCTTGGATGTCAACAGGTTTTCCTGATAAATGGGCCAGGGCGCTCAATCTGAGCAGGCCGGAGACGGCTTCTTTTTTTATCGGTTTTTCATGCCCGAACCTCTGGGAATACTCATGATTCAGGTTAAGGAGCGGATTGTGGCAGAAAATCAGGACATGGATCGGCAGGGATGTGATAAACAGCAAATACCAGTTGGTTATTGATTCGTCACTTTCACGCCGCAGCTTGTCAGGACGTAAATGCTTATTAAGAAACGTTTGCAGCTTAGCGACTCTGGTTTTGAGATCAGACAGAGGGGTGTTTTCATCTATCTTAACGAGACACAATAAGCGGAGGATGTTAAGTTGTAGTTCATCCCCGGACTTAGGCCCCATAATCTTGTCCGCGGTAGCGAAAAATGTATCCAGGTCATTTTGTTCCAGAGCCAGCTCAGCCAGGCGATAATGGGCTATAGCCAAAAAATCGGCGTCAAAGTGCTTGCTTTTCTTTTCCGCCATCTTGACGGCCCTTTTTAGGTTTCTTAGGTTTCGTGTCTGGCCAAACCGCTCTATCTCAGCGCGGATGGCTGAAGGATCAAACTTTCGGGATCCGGAAATACGTTGGAGGCTTCTGACCATGAATCTTTTTCGTTAACAAAAGAGGAAAATTTCAGTTATTTATCTAATTCTTGCTTGAGGAGTTTGTTCGCTAAGCCGGGGTTTGCTCTTCCTTTTGTTGCCTTCATAACCTGGCCGACGAGGAAGCCAAAGATATAGAAGCCGATTATCTGGTTAATAATGACAAGAGTTCTGCTGGTCCTTTTGCCTCATTTACCATGGCAAAAACATCAATTGCTGTTATCCGATTCTCTTGTTGAATTCTGAAACCAATATCTGAATCTCCTCCAATAAATGGATATTCCCTTCTTCTCATTAAGTCCAGGTTTGCACGTTCATCTATGTATGAGCCTCCGACAGCGTAGAACTTGTCGTGCTCGTCTCTACAAAACTCTCTGACGTTACCAAACATATCAAAATATTCAGAAATTGAGGGATATTGTCCTGGCACTGTTAACTTGCCAACGTGATCTTGACAATTGGCTGTTTGGTCGTTCACAGTGTCAATTGAAAAGTTTGTTGCCAAGAGATCATAGCTTTGGTTGGAGGGCAGCTTTCCTCCCCTGAATCTGCAATACGCAATAGCAGCCAAAGGAGAAATAAAGGTTACTGGCAGGTTGGGATCCTTGGCAACGTAGAAGCCATCCTCTTTGTTCATTACATGTACAGATTCTTCTACGCAAAGCTTATTACAAACGTCAGTGATGCCACGGCGAACAAACTCATTGAGAAAGTGCACAAATTCACCAATGGTTACCAGCCGATTTGATAACCTGTCGTCTGTTTCAGGTAGTTTGTTTAAACAGAGCTTCGGTATTTCAATTGGAAGCTCCAATTGCTTTCGGTGGAAGGAATTGGTGCCAATCAGCCCAGCCTTCTCTTCAAGAGAGCCAATGTTTGGAAGCGGGAAAAAGCGGCCACGAAACCTTCCCAAAATTATTGCCATTACGGCAAAGTCCTCTTCAGAGAAACTTGTTAGCCAGCCATATGGATTAGGTCTGTTTTTTACGCTATGGACTAGATATTCCGGAGAATGTTCGGTCAAGACTATATCTGATCCAGTAACGAGTTCTTCAAAACGTACAACCTTGCATATTTGAGTCTCTGCTTCGATCGCTTGAACCGTCAGATGAGCAAAGAGCAGGGCAAACTCGGCCTGACCATGTATTGTTAAGCCTTCTGCCCGGTCATATATTTCTTGATAATCTCCAGACAGCTGTTTTCGCAAAGCATCAATTCTCATTTGGTAACGCCAAGCCTTGAATACATCCCTGATCCGCAAATGAGAATATAACACTCCCCCCAGGTGCCTTTTTAAGAACAAAAAATCGGCAGTGGGGAGAGCTCGTCTTATAAAGGGAATTTGAAATAGGCAATTCGTCTCTTTTATCAAAAGACCAGTGCGACTATTTATCCAATCGTATAATATTTGAGCTTTTTCTTTTGTGTATCTAGAAGGTTGCGGCCAGGCTGAACGATCTTCGTAATCAGCGGCTCTAAGAACTCTAGTATGGCTGGGGGGCATTCCTTTCTCAATGCCGAAATATCTTCTGAGAGGCTCATTAATATGATTTAAGCTACGGGTTTGCGCCATGTGTGTTGCCAGCCAAGTCGATCCCGACCTGGGCAAGGAGAACAGTAGTGTGTTACGCGTGGAGAGCATTATATGTGTTTATCGAGAATAAAAGGGTGGAATTTCAGTTATTTATCTAATTCTTGCTTCAGCAGTTTATTAGCCAACCCCGGATTAGCCCGGCCTTTGGTCGCTTTCATCAGCTGGCCGACAAAAAAAGCGAGGACGGTCGTTTTGCCCCCTTTGTATTGCTCAACCTGTTTCGGATTGTTTTTAATTACTTCCTGAATAGTTTTTATCAATTCACCTTCGTCACTCATTTGGGTCATGCCGGACTCGGCAACTACATCTTTAACTGATTTGCCTGACTCCAATACCTTTATTAGAACCTCTTTGGCGATTTTGCCGCTGATCGTCCCTTTTTCTATCATCTGAACTAATTCTGCAAGTTGAGATGGAGAGATGGGGTGATCGAGAGGTGGAGAGATGGTGAGATTGTGAGCTTTCATGTAAGCTTGCAGTTCGCCGAGCTGCCATTTGGCAATTTCCAATGGATTGTTATAGAGTTTGACCGCCTCTTCAAAGAAGTTGGCCGCTGTTTTGTCGGAAACTAATAAATTGGCATTGTAATCTGATAATTTGTAATCATTAACAAATCTTTGTTTTCTCATTTCCGGCAGTTCGCCTAATGAATTTTTGATTTCCTCAACCCATTCCGCACTCGGTTCAACCGGAACCAGATC
>JBDRIF010000117.1:0-10783 GCA_043816125.1 bacterium | reverse complement strand
GGCCTCTGCTTTGTCTCCTCAAAAACCCGCCCCAGATATTCACCAATAATTCCCAGGAAAACTAATTGCACTCCTCCGATAAATAAGACAGCCACCAAGACCGATGTCCAGCCGGCAATCGCCTGGCTGGTGAAGAAGCGGATATAAAGAGCATAAATAATATAGAGAAAACTAAACAAGGCGATCAACAAGCCAAGATAAGCAGCCATTCTTAACGGGAAAGAAGAAAAAGAAGTTATCCCATCCAGAGCGAAAGAGAACATCCGGCCAAAAGAGTACTTTGTCTTGCCGGCATATCTTTTTTCGGCCTGATAAGGGACGCTGACCTGACGATAACCGACCCAACTGATCAACCCGCGCAAGAATTTTGATTTTTCTTTGACGGCATTGAGCGTAACAACAACTTGCTTATCGAGCAGACGAAAATCGGCCGCATTGGCCTGGAGATTGATCCCCCCGATCTTGTTCATCAACCAATAAAATATTAAAGTAAAGACCTTTTTGATAATACTGATCCCTTGTTCGTCTTTGCGAACAGTATTAACCACCTGCGCCCCGGCCTGCCACTGTTTGATCAACTCGGGGATCAATTGGATCGGATGTTGCAGATCAGCATCCAGAGTAATAACCGCCTCCCCCTGCGCATGCTCGAGCCCGGCACACAAAGCGACCATATGACCGAAGTTGCGGGAAAAGCTGATCGATTTGACCTTGTTATCTTTTTGGGCCAGCTCTTCGATAAGCTTTAATGAATTATCACTACTCCCATCATCAACAAAGATAATCTCATAAGATTGATCGACTAAAACCGCGTTTAATTGCCGATAAAGTTCGGGGAGGCTCCCCTCTTCATTGTAAACAGGGATAACGAGTGATAAATTAGGCTTTTCGTGCATTTCTAAGATGAATTATACCAGAATAGAAAAGGATTGATAAGCCAATTAGCGACAAAAAACGGCCAAGGTAATTGGGCCAGCGGCTGCCAAAATAGAGCCGGACATGCTCTTGAGTCGGATAAACGAGCATAAATGAAGGGGAGACCAGATAAATTTTATCCGCCCCCTCAACGTGCCAATTGGGATGATAAGAGATTTTGATTAGATGCGGCCGACCAACCTGATTAGTAGTAAACTCGATACTCTCATCCCCGATCGATTCCGTAATAATCGGCCGAGAGACAGTTGATGGTTGTCGGGGTAATTTGTTCAAACTATCTGCCCGAAGTTTTAATTTTTCCCAATGTGGTGTTTTTGAATAAATCAGATGAGTGTCGAGCAGATCGGGCCGCCGAAACCATTCAAAAAAGTCGCGCTTCCAATTTTCCGTCAAGAAAAGGACCGGTTCGTTGGCCAACGCTTCAACATAACGACCATTATGATTGGTGATCCGGTAAATCTGATAGTCTTTAAACTCTTTCTCCAGTTTCAGCTCAGGTATTTTAGCCGCCTGCTGTTTGGCCGCATCGGTTACAGCGATATATTGAGTAACATTAAACATTTTTAGATGAGCGAGCGCCGCCGGCAAATTGAGATTGGCATATTTGTATTGTGGAAAAGGGCCGGAATGGAGCTTGGAGACTTCGGACTGAATATAAAAGGAGAAAGGGGAAGTAATCGACGACTGCATATATAAGCCTTCTAAAGTATCGCGGCCGGCATAATGAGAGAGATTCTCAAAAATCCGCTCCGATCCGAACTGATTGTGTTTGGGTGAGTGTTCATAAACAACCCTCCCCTCCGGTGTTTGCCGTAAATGATTATGGATCTGTTCAAGTAGCGGCCAGGTTGCCTTTTTCTCTAACCCCTCATAGTTCCATTTGATCCAGCCATGAATAAAGGTGACATTGGCCGAGACCCAGAGGCCGACAACGATCAGAATAATAAAAGGGAGAAGCTCTCTCGACTTGATTTCATGTAAAAAGACAGTGATAAATGTGGCACTAAATAAAACGACAAAGAGCTGGATGAACGGGACAAAACGGATATCCAACATCCCGATCGACGGCGCCAGCCAGTACAAAAGAGCCGCCATGACCAGAACATAAATAAAATAGTGGGTCCGCCGGTCAAATAAATTCAAAAACAACGCCACCCCAGCCAAAACAAAAAACGGTATCAAAAGGGGAGGGATTACCTCTGCCAGCGAACCGATCCGCCAGCGGGTGACATAGCTGGTGACATAGGGGATATTCATTATAAAAGGGATAAACCAACCGGAGATCAACAAGCCCCCCAGACCAAAAACTTTGAACAAGTAACCAAAATTATCCCAAAAGTCTTTCTTGCTTAAAAGGAAGAAAACGGCGATGACACCGGAAAAGATAAAAGTAAAGCCGTGACTCAAAGCCATTAAAGCAAAAAGAACAGCATTAACAATAATCTTATTCTTTTCACTAATTCCGGCAAAGATTGTCCCAAAGAATAAGATCATTAAAGAGAGGCTTAAGCTATAGGAATATTCTCCCGCCAACGTACTCGGGATATTTCCCCCCCACATCGAATTGGCTTCCAGAAAAAGAAAGGCCAAAGAGAAACAGGCGGCCATGATCGGAATCGGGAATTTGTACTTCAATAAACGGAAAGCAAGATAAGCGCAAACAGGCAAGAGAAAAGTTCCAAGGACAGTAGTCAACTTGAACGCGACCTGCATCGGGACAATAAAACTAATTAGAACGTTGATCACAAATGTTAAAGGGAAATAATGATAAAACATCGGGAAGCCGCAATAATTCCCCATATCCCAAAACATCACCTTGCCATGATGCAGCAGCGCGTTTTTGAGGAAGATCGCGGTCGGAAAATGGGAGATCATATCCCCTCCCCCGGAACTGGTCAGGGTGAGCATATATTTTGGCTCAAAGAATGAGACCAGAAATAATGCCAGGAGGAGCAAAATAGCTAAGTCGATTAAATTAAACTTTTTCACTTTTTAAATATTGAGCCGCCAAATTGAACAAGGATAAAGACGGTCAACAAAACAGCCAGCGCGACCAAGAGCAATTGAGTATTTATCCCCATGACCTGGCTCGCTTCCACTATCTTAACTTGCCCCGAGGTGATATTGGTCCGGTGAATGTTGTCCAACTCGTACTCGTTAACCAAAAAGATCTGATAAGTACTGCCGCTTAACGCCGAGAAGTTTTCGAGCTGAAAAGTCGCCCCATCCTCTCCCTTGGCAGAAACTTTAATCGGCTGCTCTGTTTGTCCTGCACTTAACTCGCGAGGGATAACCAACTTTGCTGTGCCGACAATTTCCTGCTCACCTAAATTCTTAATGGTGGAGGTCAGCTCCCCTTTTTTCCAGAAGGTGACAGATTTGATCTTACCAAAGAGGTCGGAGGGGAGTTCCTCGGAACGATAGGAGAATGTTTGGGCGGTGGGGGCCGAAAACGGATACATGTTGGCATCGGCATAATGCATAATGACGACCAGAGGATATTGCCCCGGCCTATTGCCGGCCAAGCTGACATCGGCCATCCCCTTATAAGTCTTGTCAATCCCCAACTCCTGAACTTTTTCAGCCATGATCGTCTTGGCCCCGACCCTGATCTCGGCCTGCACATTGTGAGCCGATTCATCTCCCTTATTGGTTACCGCCACCAAAACCTTGAGCCGATTATCTTCCACCTTTGTCGTAACAGAGGTATTCAAGCTGATGTAAGAAGCAAAAACCTGGGTAGAAATCAATAATGTAAATAGTAATATGATAATGTGCCGCAGGCACTCCTTCATTAGATATTTGTCATTTGTCATTTGTCATTCCCTCCAATAACCACCTTTTTAAAATCCGCGACTCGCAAATAAAGATTATCCAACGACTTCAGCAGAGCTAAGCGGTTGGCTTTGACCGCCGGATCTTCGTGCATCACCAAAACCTCATTAAAAAACTTCTCCAGCGGCCCGGTCAATTTGGCCAAAGCCTTAACAGTGGTCGGCCAATCCTCTTTCTTCTCCGCTTCTCCTACTTCCCAATTAATTTTGAGCGAGAGATCATAGAGTTGTTTTTCTGCCTCATCTTGTAATAGTTTTTCGTTAACCTCGCTCTGCTGACTACTTTTGGCAATGCGGGAGACCCGATCGGCCGAAGCGACGATCCCGGCAAACCACGGCTCTATGACCAGACCATTGAGCAGTTTTGCTTTTAAGACTGTATCTAGAATGTCATTAAACTGAGAGAGACTCGCTTCGACAATATCGTGACGCAAACCGTTATCAAGCAAAAGCGGTTTGAGCCTCTGGGCCACAAAATCGACCAGTTGCTGAATGACCTTGGTCCCTGCCTGATGCAAATTGGCCGGGTAGTTCTTGAGCGCCTGGGCAAAGGTTTCGTCCAACAAAAAATCGAGATCGTTTTCTGTCACTAAGCGGATCAGGCCGTTGGCCGCCCGACGGAGACCGTAAGGATCGACCGAGCCGGTCGGGATCGCACCGACAGCAAAACAACCGACTAAAGTATCTATCCTGTCGGCCAAAGCGACAAGTGTTCCGGCCGGTGATTGGGGCAATTTATCTTCGGCAAAGCGAGGGTAATAGTGCTCGGAGATCCCTTGAGCAACTTTAGAGTCTTCCCCAGAGCGGAGGGCATACTCTCGCCCCATCACCCCCTGCAATTCGGGAAATTCATAAACCATTTTCGTGGTTAGATCTGCTTTACACAGCTCGGCCACCCTTTTGGCCCGCAATAATTCCGGCGCAGGAGTTTTTAAGCGCTGGCCAAGCCAATTGGTCAAGCGGACAAGTCGTTCACACTTTTCGGCCATCGTTCCCAGCTTTTCAAAAAAGCCGACCTGTTGCAGATCGGCGATTCGGTCACGCAGATGAGTCTTTTTATCCTCATCAAAAAAGAATTTGGCATCCGACAGACGGGCCGACAAGACTTTTTCGTTCCCCTCAACTACCGATTTAAACTGACAACCGTCGGTGATAACGACAAACTTGGGCAAAAGGTGCCCTTGCTTGTTGACCAGGGGGAAATATTTCTGATTTTTCTTCATCGAGGTGATCAGAACATCCTGTGGAACATTTAAAAAAGTATTGTCAAAAGAACCGACATAAGCAATTGGGTTTTCGACTAAAAAAGTCACTTCGTCTAATAAGTTGGGATCAAGAACTAGTTCGGCCTGGGCTTTTTTGGCAGCCGCCAGAGCCTGTTTTTCGATTAGAGACCTCCGTTCTTTATGATCTACGATGACTCCCATCTTAGTCATGGTCTTTTTGTAAGAAGATAAGGTGGCCGCTGGCAAACGGACAGGGACAAGCCCTGTCCTTCCTTTTTGGAAACGGTGTCCTTTGGTCATATCCCCGGACTTGACTCCTGCCAGCTCAAACTTAACAATTTTTGTTCCGCATAAAGCCACGATCCAGTGGATCGGCCGGATGAATTTATAGTCAAGATCGCCCCAACGCATAGCAAGCGGCTGATATAGAGAGTTAATTATCTCCGGAAAAAGTTCGACCAGAACCTTTTCGGCGGCTAACCCTTTGCGAAAGACTTGGGCATAGACGTAATCCTGGTTCCCGTCATTTTTTACGATCAACTGCTCGGCCCCAACCCCCTGTTTTTTGGCAAACCCGAGGGCGGCGGGGGTCGGTCTATCCCCGGCAAAAGCAATTTTGGCCGGTGGACCTTTTATTTCTTGAGAGAGATCGGGCTGTTTTTTAGCCAGCCCTTCGATAAAAAGAGTCAAACGGTGATAAGTCCCGACCGTTTCTATCGAAGTAAAAGTTAATCGCTCTCTGGTTAATTTCTCTTCGGCCTGTTTTTTTAAATCGGCCAGAAAGCCTGGCATAAACCTGGCCGGAATCTCTTCACAGCCGATTTCTAACAAGGCATTGATATTTGGATTTTGAGTTTTAGTCTTCTTCTTTGCCGACATAAACTTGGGCACATCTCCTTGCCATTTTTCTGATCCGCAATATGTAAGCCATCCGCTCGGCCACAGAGACAGCGCCGCGCGCATCGAGAATATTAAAAGTGTGGGAACATTTGAGAATATAATCATAAGCCGGCAAAACTAATTTGGCGTTTACTAAACGAATTGCTTCGGTTTCATAAGATTGGAACAGCTTGACCAACATTTGGATGTCGGCAGATTCAAAATTATATTTAGAATGCTGTTGTTCTTGCGGCAAATAAATATCCCCATATTTCACCGTATCGTTCCACATAATATCGTAGACGCTATCAACCTTTTGAATAAACATGGCAATTCTTTCCAGACCGTAAGTTAATTCCACCGCCACCGGTTTGCACGGAAACCCGCCACATTCCTGGAAATATGTGAATTGAGTTATCTCCATCCCTTCGGCCCAAATCTCCCAACCGGTCCCCCAAGCCCCAAGAGTTGGCGATTCCCAGTTATCTTCGACAAAACGGATATCGTGCTGGGCCGGTTCTATCCCGAGCGAGCGGAGCGAGTTCAGATATTGGGCTTGGACATCTAAAGGAGATGGTTTTAGGATAACTTGATACTGGAAATAGTGAAATAATCGATTCGGATTCTCCCCGTAGCGTCCGTCGGTCGGTCTGCGAACCGGATCGATGTAAGCAACTTGCCACGGTTTGTCACCTAAAACGCCAAAAAAAGTGGCTGGAGACATTGTAGCTGCCCCTTTTTCCACATCATATGGCTGGCGAATAACGCACCCGTAGTCGGCCCAAAATTTATTGAGTTGGGCAATGATTTCTTGAAAGGTCAGTGCTTTCACGGTAGAATTATAACATGCCATTTTATGATTATAAATGCCCAAAATGCCAGGATAAGTTCGAAGTGAAGAAAGGGATGAACGACATGTTAGAAGTTGTCTGCCCAAAATGCCATACGGTTGCTACCCGCCTATTTTCTGTCCCCAGAACATTAAAAGAAGGGAACGCCGGTTCGTGTTCGGACTGCTCATCCGGGGTCTGTTCAACCTGTCCTAGCAAATAATAATGCAAAACTTAATAAAAAAGATACTCGAAGGTAAAAACTTAACTCGCCAAGAGGCTGGCCAGGCGATGGATATAATAATGACTGGAAAGGCGAGAAAAGAAGAGATCATCGCCTTTTTGACGGCTCTTAGCGCCAAAGGCGAAACTATCGACGAAATCACCGGCTGTGCCGAAAAAATGCGGCAACACGCGGTCAATATTATTCCTCAACAAAATAACTTAGTTGATACCTGCGGAACAGGTGGAGACAAATCGGGCACATTCAATATTTCTACTGTTTCCGCGTTTGTAGCTGCCGGGGCCGGTATTCCAATCGCCAAGCACGGCAATCGTTCGGTCTCCTCAAAATGCGGCTCGGCCGATGTTTTGGAAGCTCTCGGAGTAAAAGTCGACCTGGAGCCGAAACAGGTTGAAGAATGTATTTCCAAAGTCGGGATCGGCTTTATTTTTGCCCCTAAATTCCATCCGGCGATGAAACACGCGATGCCTGCTAGAAAAGAGATGGGCAAACGGTCAATCTTTAATATTCTCGGACCATTAACCAATCCGGCCAAAGCGGGAGCCCAAGTTCTCGGTGTCTTCTCCCCTGATCTGACAGAAGTAATGGCAGAGGTATTGAATAAGTTGGGTTCCAGAGAAGCAATTATCGTTCACGGACTCGACGGTCTGGATGAAATAACGATATGTGAAAGGACAAAAGTCTCTCATCTAAAAGACGGTTCGATCAGGAACTATTTTCTGCAGCCGGAAGATTTTAACCTCTCAATGGCACATCCGGAAGAAATTAAAGGTGGTTCGGCCAGCGACAACGCCAATATCACCTTAGAAATACTAAAAGAAAAACAAATTGGACCAAAAAGAGATATTGTTCTGCTAAATGCCGCCGCGGCTATTGTGGTGGGGGGTAAAGCCAGAGAGCTTAAAGAGGGGATAGAATTAGCTGCAGAGTCTATTGACTCTGGTGCGGCAAACGAGAAATTGACCGAGTTAATCGACTTTACTAATAAAAATTAACCTGTTAAACTTTCAGTATGTTCATCAAAACTAAAGATTTATTCAAAACCTACGGCAAAAAGACAGCTGTCAACAGTATCTCCCTGGAAGTTAAGCAAGGTGAAATCGTCGGACTGCTGGGAGCAAACGGAGCCGGCAAAACCACAACCTTTTACATGGTTGTCGGTTTGATCAGACCGACCTCGGGTGCAGTTTTTATGGGTGACAAAGAGATCACCAATTTACCGATGCACAAACGGGCCCATATGGGGATCGGCTATTTGCCACAGGAGCCGTCGATCTTTCGCAAATTAACTGTCGAAGAGAACATTATTGTCCTCTGGGAAATAATGGGAATGTATAAACCGGCGGAGTATGAAGAGAAGCTAGTCAGCCTCTTTGATGAACTCGGTGTTACCCACCTAAGAAAACAAAAAGCCTACACTTTATCTGGCGGCGAACAGCGGCGAGTAGAGATTGCCCGAGCCTTGGCCACCAATCCTTCATTTCTTTTGTTAGATGAACCCTTTACCGGTATCGACCCTAAAACAGTCAATGATCTCCAGGAAATCATTCGCCACCTAAAGAAAAAAGGAATCGGGGTATTAATTACCGATCATAACGTCAGAGAAACTTTGGCTATCACCGACCGCTCATATATTGTCAACAAAGGCGAGATCATGGTTTCGGGCAATTCCGAAGAGATAGCCAAGTCTCAAGAGGCCAAGAAATTCTATCTTGGAGATAAGTTTGCGCTTTGATAAAAACTGTAGACCGCTACATATTTAAAGAGCTGATTGAGCCGTTTCTTTTCGGTCTCGGAGCCTTTACCGCCATCCTCTCTGCCAGCATGATCCTGTTTGAATTAGTCAGAGCGGTTGTCTTGCGCGGTATGCCCCTTTTTGTGGCACTTCAAATATTCGTCTTAAAACTCCCTAACATCATGGTCTTTATCTTTCCGATGGCGACACTCTTAGCCGCCCTACTCGCCTTTTCCCGCCTCTCCGGGGACTCGGAGATTACCGCTTTTCGCTCGGCCGGCGTCTCCCTTTACCGCCTAATGATTCCGGTCATCGCCCTCGGCCTTTTGGTCTCATTTGCCAATCTTGTTTTTCAGGAGATAGTAGTCCCCGAAGCGAGCAAGGCGGCCAAAAACCTATTGGTTGAGACCTCGGCCAAACATACGCCCAAATTACAAAACAACATTTTTGTTCCGGAGATGGAACGAGGAGTCTTAAAAAGGGTTTTTTACGCCGAGACGATGAAAGGCGAGATTATGAACGATGTGATCGTCCAGGAATTTACCGAGGGGAAATTAACACAAATATTAACGGCCAAAGAAGCTGTCTGGCAAAAAGAGAAGAACGAGTGGCTTTTTACCGACGGAATCATCTACCTGTTGGCAGCAAGCGGCGAATATAAACACCTAATCCGTTTTCAGGAGCAATCGATCGCCATCAAATATTCTCCAGCCGATTTTTTGATTGGCGACCGCCCGCCCGAAGAGATGACCATTGGCGAACTCAAGAACTTCATCTCTCTCAAAGAAAAAATGGGGGTCAATGTAACCGACTTTAAGATTCAGCTCAATATGAAGATGGCGATCCCTTTTGCTTCACTGGTTTTTGCCCTACTCGGCGCCCCACTGGGGATCACCCGCCGCCGCGCCTCCTCATCGATTGGCCTCGGCTTATCGATCATTGTTATTTTTGCCTATTACATCATCACTTTTCTGAGCATGGCAATTGGCGAGATGCATCTATTGACCCCCACCCTGGCCGCCTGGCTCCCCAACTTTATTACTGCCGGGATGGGCTGGTATATCCTCCGTCAGACGGCGGAAGCATAATGCTGACCTTTGGCAGTAAAATCATCCTGCTGCTGATTATCGTCGGCGGTTCCGTCGCAATTATCGGTAATTATACCGGCCGGCTTATCGGGCGACGTCGCCTCTCCCTCTTTGGCCTGCGGCCGCGCCACACCGCCGCTGCAATAACAATGGTCTCAGGGATTTTAATCGCCCTCCTCACCACCGGAATAATATTGGTAATCTCTCAAGACGCTCGCACCGCTCTTTTTGGTTTAGAAAGTCTCCAACAAGAACTGGCCCTAAAAGAAAAAGAATTGGCGGCCAAGATAGCCGACAGCCAGAAAGCTGATCTGCAACTGCAAAAAGCAAAAAAATCGATCATCGAGCTGAACAAAACAAAAAACAAACTAAAAAATGAAGCGGAGGTCAGGGAAATAAGCGATATCGCCTTTAAAGTCGATACGGTACTGTTAAATTCTCTGATCCAGGCCGGTCCCGAAAAAGAATTATTGGCTGCTGGGTTGCGGCAGATAATGAGAGCGGCCGATACTTATGTTCGGACCTTTGGCGATGTCGGAGAAAAAGAAATGATAGTAATTACTCCGCAAGAATTTGAGCAATCGTTGGATTTCCTGGCCAATGAAACCGGGGACTATATTGTATCGGTTATTGTTAATCGCAACACTGTTTCAGGCAAGCCGGTTCCGGCCAGATTTGAGATCAAGGAGAACCGGCTGATTTATCCTCTCGGTGACCCGATTGCCGAGATAAAAATAGCGATCGCATTATCTCATCCCGAGATCCAGGAAAAGATCAGGGATCTACTCGGCCAGACCAATCAAAAAGCCAAAAGTGCCGGGGTTCTCCCTAATCCCGACGGCTCAATGGGGAGCCTCCCCTATGCCGAGATAATCTCTCTGGCCAACAAAATTAAAAAGAATAAGTCTGATGTTGTCTTAAAAACTGTCGCTCAACAAAACATCAACACGCTCGGCCCCTTGAGTGTTGAGTTTAAACTCTTTTACAAATGATCATTGCTATTGATCCGGG
>JBDRIF010000116.1:0-2086 GCA_043816125.1 bacterium | reverse complement strand
GGGCCGATGGGATTGCAGGAATTAACATCGTATAAGTATTTGGTTGAGGGGACTGGGCAGGTTAGGAACTAGTCAGCACTTTTAGCCCCGCCTGACATACAGCCAACAGGGAAATCGATCTTGCTCCTTCCAGTTTAGTAGCTGACATTCCAAAGTCGACAAGATCGTGAACCGGGGTATCGCCAAATTCTTGGTGACCAGCAGCAAAGGCCAATATTTCAAAAGCAGGCGCTTCATCTACCAAAATATCGCTGTCAGGCATAACAATTCTAATCCCTGGTTTATTTATTGCTCCGGTACAAATTTCTCGCAGATCATATATAGCCTGGAGCTGATCGAGATCGATTGAAGTTAATGCGTCAACCGTTCCAAACAATGCCGCTAAATCGGCAAAATAGAACCGTCTTGTCTCGCCAAAATATCTCAGGTCAGAAACTTTCCTTAACAGAACCTCCGCCCGGCTATCCGTTAAGCCATTCAACCCGTTTCGAAATATTATCTTCACGCGAAGTCCAGACCTGAATTCATCAACGAGCGCCACGAGTCCATTAACACTTCTCATTCGTCTCTGCCTGGCCAGGGGCCGAGTCAGTTGTACCGAACTGTCCCTCGGCTGAGCCCTTACCAGTCTTAAGTGCGGGACACGGAGATTTGTCATTACAGAGTCATTTCAGACAAAAACTCAAAGAATTTCACTCATAATTCAGATTAATGCTATAATTTCTTCATGAAACGTATCGGCATCATGGGGGGCACATTTAATCCAATCCACAAAGGGCATATCGCCCTGGCCAAAGCCGCGATCGATCATTTTGCTTTGGATGAAGTGATTTTTATCCCGACCGGCACCCCCCCTCATAAAAAAAAGAACGAAATTGCCGATAAAGAACACCGTTTTCAAATGGTGAAGCTGGCCACACAAAAGCATAATAAATTCACAGTCTCCCGTCTGGAAATCGACCGCAAAGGATTTTCCTACGCTATCGATACCTTTACCTATTTAAAAGAGAAATTCGGCACCTCCGCCCGACTTTTCTACATCATGGGGATGGACTCCATCAACGAGATTCTCGACTGGAAAAAGCCGCTGGAACTGTTTAAATTATGTCATTTTATTGTCGGCACCCGCCCCGGCACCCGGGTCAGAACCTTTCGCCGCCTAATGAAATTCCCCCCCCTGCAAAAAGAGCTGGAAAAGATCCACCTGATGGAGTTAAAAGAAAATGTTTCCGCTTCGGAAATTCGTGATAAACTTGGCAGAGGAGTTTCGGTTAAGCGGCTGTTACCGGCAACTGTAGACAGCTATATTAGAAAGAACAAAATTTATGGGCATGCTTGAAACAAATAAAATCGAATTAAATAACGGCCTCAAGATCATTACCGAGCAGATCCCTTTTCTCCGCTCGGTCAGTATCGGCATCCTGATTGGTGCCGGCTCGGGGAACGAGATCCCGCAAGAGAGCGGCATCTCTCATCTAATCGAACATATGTGTTTTAAGGGGACAGAGAGACATTCGGCTTACGATATCGCCTATAAATTGGATTCGGTCGGCGGCAAGATCAACGCTTTTACCAGCAAAGAACAGACCATGTACTACGCCGTGGTGCTCGATCAGCATATCGACGTCGCTATCGACATCCTCTGTGATATTCTACTCAACTCCAAGTTTGACCCCAAAGATATGGCTCTGGAAAAGAATGTCATCCTCGAAGAGATCAAAATGTATGAAGACACACCTGATGAGCTGGTCCACGATCTCTTTGCCGAAAAAATCCTGCAAGGCCATCCGATCGGCCGGCCGACAATCGGATTCAAAGATATTATTGAGGCGATCTCCAACCACGACATCGACGAATATATGAATAAATGGTACACCCCCGAGAATACGACAATTGCGATTGCCGGTGCGATCCCCGACGACACAACCGAGAGAATTATGTCGTATCTTGACCACTGGGAGGGAAAGACAACGGCCCTCCAGCCCAATTATCCATCGGTCAAAGCCGGGATCCATCTCAAGAGAAAAAAGACCGAGCAGGTCCATCTCTGCTTGGGCGCTCAAGGCCCTTCTCAGCTCGATAAAGA
>JBDRIF010000115.1:0-5597 GCA_043816125.1 bacterium | reverse complement strand
TCTCTCTTAGCCTCTCGGGCCATCAGGTCGGCAATTGCCCGTTGCGGGTTTTTGTTTTTAAATAGGATCTGGTAAATCTCTTCGGTGATCGGCAGCGACAAATCGTATCTTTTACTTAATTCTACAGCTGCTTGAGTGGTCGGGACCCCTTCGGCCACCGCTTTCATGGCGGCCTGGATATCTTTTAACTTTTTCCCTTTAGCCAGTTGTTCGCCAACCTGATGGTTGCGCGATAATTGGCTGCCGCAGGTGGTGATTAGGTCGCCCATCCCCGATAAGCCGGCAAAAGTTTTTGGTTTTGCTCCGAGGGCGACCCCGAGGCGGGTAATCTCACTGATCCCTCTGATCAATATTGCCGATTTGGCATTATTGCCGAGCTTTAAACCGTCACAAATACCGGCGGCAATAGCGATTACGTTTTTTAACGCTCCAGCGATCTGGACTCCGAGGTCATCGTCATTGGTATAGACCCGAAAGTTTTTGGACATCAAAGCCTTTTGAACTTTTTGGCTCGCTTTGCGGTAGCTCGAGGCAACCACAGTGGCGGCTGGTAACCCTTCGGCAATCTCTTTGGATAAGTTGGGGCCCGATAGAGCCAGGTAGTAGCGGTTATGGAGAACCTCATGCAAAATATCTAAAGGTAGGTAATATGTCTTTTGTTCTATCCCTTTACTGGCGCAAACGATGTAAGCTTTTGGGTCGATCTGACTTTGTAGTTGTCTGGCCACAGAACGTAGATGTTGTGTGGGGACCACAAAGAAGCAAATTTCTTGACTAGTCAGATCTTTTCCGCTGGTCGTTATGTTAATGTTTGCCGGCAATTGAAAGCCGGGGAGAAATTGTTTGTTCTCCCTTGATTTCTGCATTTGTCTGGCGAGCTCTTTTTCATAAACCCACAGGGTGACTTCATGGCCATTATTGGCTAAGAGTATTGAGAGTGTGGTTCCCCAGGCGCCGGCGCCGATAACTGCAATTTTCATGATTTATTATACCCCGAGCCTGTCGAGGGGCCGCCTATTCTGTTTTCTGTCCCTTTGAGGAGACGTTTAATATTTCCCGTATGCCGGATAATGACCAATAGGGCGACTATTCCGGTCACAATTACATAAGGCTGAGGGCGGTCAAGTAAAAGAAGCGCGAGAGCGACAAGCGGGACGGTTACCATCGAACCGACAGAGACATAACGGGTGAGAGCAATAATCAAAAAGGAGACTATTGCTGCCCCTAGGAAAATATCGGGAGCGATCCCTAATAAAACTCCCAGGCCGGTCGCCGCCCCTTTCCCTCCTTTAAACTTAAGAAAAACTGGGAACATGTGGCCGACTATAGCCGCCAGGCCGGTCAACATAATTATCCAGGGGTCAGTGAAGAATTGCTGTGCCAGGTAGACCGCTGCTGTCCCTTTTAATAGGTCCAAAGCAAAAACGATCACTCCCGGAACCGGGCCTAAGGTACGGAAAACATTGGTTGCTCCAATATTGCCCGATCCCTGCTGTCTGATATCAACGTTAAATACTTTGGCGGTGATAAAACCGAAGGGTATTGCGCCGATCAGGTAGGCGAGTAGAAAAATTAGTGATTTCACTCGAGTCATTCTAGCGTAGATAAAAATCGGGGTCAAGGCGAGTGTGCTACAATTGTTTCCAAGATATGCCGAAAATAAATAAATTGATCAGGTCAAAACGAAGAACTATTTCACTTGAAATCGATGCCGCGGCCAACCTAATCGTCCGCGCGCCAAAAAGGATCCCGTTGGCGGAAGTGGAGCGATTGGTGCGGCAGAAGGAGGCCTGGATCGTCAAGAAGCAGACCGAAATGCGACAAAGAGTGGAAACTTTTATTGTCATTGATGAGACGGGGAGAGAGAATGCGTATCAGGTCATTAAACAGCGGCTCGATCTGTACGCCGAACGATTTGGTCTGAAGTACAAAAAGTTTTCTCTCTCCAACGCTCGTCGTCGTTGGGGCTCCTGCACTTCAAAGGGGAGTATTCGGATCAACTGGCGGTTGATCAATGCGCCGGTCGAGGTTTTGGATTACGTCATCATCCACGAATTGATGCACCTGCGTGAGCCGAACCATTCCTCCCGCTTCTGGCGGCTGGTTGAAGAGCGGGTTGCAAACTATCGATTGCATCGGAAGTGGTTAAAATCTACGAGCTTGCCCCTCACGCAAAAATAATTTAAACTGAGCTATGCCCAATTACACTTTGCGCCGTATATTAGTTTTTGTTGCTTTTTGCCTTATCGTCTGGGGAATTGTTTGGTCGGTCAGGAAAACTGTCTCCTTTACGTACAATAAAATTAAATACTCCAGGATTAAAGTTGTCACTGCCCAACTAAAGCCAGGGCAGGTCCTCTTTGACTCCTTGCTGGAGAATAAGGTCAGTCGTGATGATGCCAATAAACTGCTGGCGTCGCTGGCTAAGATTCTTGATCTGACCAAACTGCAGGTGAGCGACGAATATCGCCTCTACATCGGGCCCGACAAAGAAATTCAAAAACTGATCTATGAAAAATCACCGATCGACGAATATTTCGTTGTCTTGGATGATTATGGCAATCTCCATTCATTTAAGCCGGAGATAATTCTCAATAAAGAGACAATCACAAAGGAATTTATGATTAAGTCCTCTCTTTTTGCGGCGATGAAACAGGCTGGGGAGGAAGACGCTCTGGCATTTAAATTTGTCGATGTTTTTGCCTGGGACATCGATTTTTTTACCTACCCCAGAATAGGGGATAAAATCACTATTTATTTCGAAAAATACTCAAAGGACGGCCAGTTTGCCAAGTATGGACGAATCTTGGCGGCCGAATATAAAGGAAGGGAAATATTTCAGACCGTTTATTTTGAGCCGAAAAACAATGAGGCCGGCTATTACGGTCTCGATGGCAAACCGACCGAAAAGATGTTTTTAAAATCACCATTAAAATTTACTGGTCGTATTACTTCATACTTTGGTGGTCGGCGTGATCCGATTACCAGCCGACACAGTAATCATTCCGGGGTAGACTTTGCTTCTTACTATGGTGCGCCGATTGTAGCGACTTCAAGTGGCATCGTCTCTTTTGCCGGGTGGAAAGGGTATTATGGACGGCTCATTACTGTTAAACATTCCAATGGTTACACTACTTATTATGGGCATTGCTCAAAATCCTTGGTTAGACCAGGTCAATCAGTTGCCCAAGGTCAGATTATTGCCAAAGTCGGAAGCACCGGTCGTTCGACCGGTCCCCATGTTCACTATGAGATCCGCCAACAAGGGGGAGCTTTTAATCCTCTCCGCTTCAATCAACCTCAGCGGAAACCGTTGAAAGATAAAGATCTGAAGGATTTTAAACAGTATGCGAAAAACATCTGGCAACATATTACAGAAAACAGGTAAAGTACTCCTTGCCCCGCTAGCCGGCGTAGCCGATTTGGCGTATCGTTTGATCGCCAGGGAGCTGGGGGCCGAGTTTTGTTTCTATGAGATGGCTGATTCTCATTCGCTCGTCCTCTCTGCCCCCAAGAAAAATGCGGATATTCACCAGGATCATCCTCAAGATCGGCCGATCGCCGCGCAACTTCTCGGTCCCGAAGCGGAGATCATGTATCAAGCGGCCAAGAAACTTTTGGCTTTGCACCCGCACAGCACTTTTCTTGATATCAATGCCGCCTGTCCGGTCAAAAAAGTCCTGAAGAAAAAATCTGGCGCCTACTTGATCAAAGAACCCGACGAGCTATTTAAAATTATTGATAAATTGGCTTCCAAGCTCAAACTACCTATCACTGTTAAATTACGAGCCGGTTATACAAAAATAGATACCAAACATATCGTGAAAGTTGCCCAGGGGTGTGTCGATAGTGGGGCACAGGCCCTTTTTGTCCATGGGCGGACAATGTCGCAACTCTATCATGGTGAAGTCGATTATGAATCGATCAAGGCGATTAAAGATAATGTTAAAGTTCCTGTTTATGGCTCGGGAAATATCTTTTCACCTCAAGATGCCAAAAAGATGATCGATCTAACCGGTTGCGATGGGGTTTTGGTCGCTCGCGGTTCGTTTGGTAATCCGTGGCTGTTTAGAAATATCTCGAACTATCTCGAAAATGGCGAGCTTACTGCCGAACCGACTCTCGAACAAAAACTGCCGGTCTTACGCCGACATATTCAGTATATCGAAAAGTATAAGTTACTCTCGCCCAAGGCCAAAGTCGGCTTCTCCCGCAAAATCGCGGTCTGGTATCTGAAACATTTTCGCAATTCGGCGGCGATCAGAACGCGGGTAAATAAAATTGTCAGTTTTGACGAGCTATATTGCCTGATTGATGAGCTGCTGCAGCAACAAAACCGGTAACCCCACCACATTATCGTAGTCCCCTTCGATTGAATCAATGAAAGCTTCCTCGATCTCCTGAATCCCATATGCGCCGGCTTTGTCGAGTGGTTTCCCCGTAGCTACATAATCCATAATTGTTTCATCTGAGACGTTTTTCATGGTCACTTTGGTGATAGCGACATCAGAGGCGGTCTTGCCGCCGGGAAAAACAACCGCAATGCCAGTCATGACTTCATGGGTCCGGCCGGCTAAACTTGTCAGCATGCTGATCGCCTCTTGTTTGTCTTTTGGCTTCCCTAGGATTCTACCTTTAAGGACGACTATCGTATCCGCGCCTATCACTATCGAATCCGGATTTCTTTTTACCACAGCTTGAGCCTTAGCTTGGGCTGCTTTTTCAGCAAATTCTTGTGGTGATTCCGCCAGGATTGTCGACTCGTCGACTCCACTCTCAATAATTTGAAAGTCATTAATAATTTTCTTGAGTAATTCTTTTCTGCGAGGGGAAGCTGAAGCGAGGATAATCCTGCTTGTCATGTAATTATTATAGCATGGCCTGTTTGCCGGCAGGCAGGCTTCACAGCTCACTATAAAGTTGGTATAATTGACAGGTTATGGCAATTCCAATTAACGAAGTGAAATCCGGACTTTCTGTTGAGCTCGACGGAGAACTTTTTCGCTGTTTAGAGTTTAACCAGAGACGAGCGGGTCAACAGACGACCATCAAGGTCAAATTTAAGAATATGCGGACCGGGGCTATTATCAACCGTTCCTTTTCCCCTAATGCAAAAGTCGATGTCGCCCATATTGATTTTAAAAAGTTACAATATCTCTATACAGATGACAACTTTGTTCATTTTATGGATCAAACCTCGTTTGAGCAGCTGGCTCTCCCCAAGGCCAAGATCGGCGACGACGCAAAATATCTCAAAGAGGGGTTCTTGGTTGATATCTCTTTTTACAACGATGAAGCCCTAGATGTTAGTTTGCCGTCCAGTGTCGAATTAACAGTTACCGAGACCGCTCCTCAGTTCAGGGGAGATACTGTTTCCGGGAGTAAACCGGCAACTTTAGAGACCGGGGCTGTAGTTCAGGTTCCGTTTCACATCAGCGTTGGTGACTTGATCAAAGTTAATACGGCAGAAGATAAGTATATTGGGAGGGTTTAAAATGGTTAAATGGGATTTGATCAAGAAATTAATTGAGATGGTTAAAGAGGAAGATATTTCTGGTCTGGCAATTGAAGAAGAAGGGGTTAAATACGAAGTCAAA
>JBDRIF010000114.1:0-2745 GCA_043816125.1 bacterium | reverse complement strand
TTTTCCTCACAAAATAAAAGCGATCTGGCATATCGGGGCTTGTTCTTCGACAATGGTAATGGATAAAGAATTCTTGCGGCAGAATAATACCGAATATTCCAAAACACTGGTTGAATTCGCTCTGAAAGAAAATATCCCATTCTATTATGCCAGCTCAGCCGCGACTTATGGCGACGGTTCGCTCGGTTATTCCGACGAGGATAGTAGCAGCTTAAAATTGAGGCCATTAAATCCGTATGGACAGTCGAAACAAGATTTTGACCTGTGGTTGATCAGTAATAAGCTGACCGATAAAGTAGTTGGATTTAAATATTTCAATGTCTTTGGACCTAACGAATATCATAAAGAAGATATGCGCAGTCTCGTAGTCAAAGCTTATGAACAGATAACTTGTGACGGGAAATTAAGATTATTTAAATCGTATAAGTCGGAATATAAAGACGGGGAGCAAGTTAGGGATTTCGTTTACATAAAAGATGTCATTGATGTGATGTGGGAGTTTGCCAAGAATCCGCAGATTAAGGGAATCTATAATGTTGGGGCTGGGCAGGCTCGAAGCTGGAACGATTTAGCGGCTGCGATTTTTACAGCTCTGGATCTAAAACCGAAAATCGAATATATCGATATGCCGGAAATAATCCGGGATAAATATCAGTATCATACTGAAGCCGATCTGACCAAGTTAAGAAGGGCTGGGATTACTCATCAATTTCGTTCTCTTGAAGCTGCGGTGGCTGATTATGTAGGGAATTATTTGCAAAGAAATTCTCTCTGCTTATAGAATCTGTCTGAAATTTTCTTCTTTTTACCTTGATATAGTCTTAAGGTAACATTATGACATTTAAACTTATTCCGGTTAGGCAAACAGGCGAGGGATCCGTACCCAGAAGGATATCGAAAGCTCTTCTGCGAAGATTTGGGATTAAGAAACTTGAGATCGGTCTGGCCGAGAAGCCTACTGTCGAACAATTTCAGACTATCAAACACGGTTTACGAGCTATTTCTCCTGATGGGACACCATTTCGTGCAAATCAGAAAGAAGTTCCCTCATCAATGAAAGCTCTTGTGGCAACTCTTAATGATGAGACAAATCTTACGGTTAGATATGGGTTGAGATTTGAGTCGGGAAGAACAACTGTGAGCGAGCCTGTCCTGCATAGTCGGAATCTCGCTTCTTCAAGGGGAGGTTATGATGGAAAAACCACCAGACAATCTTTTTCGGAAGATCGATTATTGTTTTCTGCCGATGGCTGGCGGCTGGCGTTATTAGATGGTAAGTATTCTTTTGATCTTGTTTGTGGAACGGAAGAAAACGGTCCGTTCAAAGTTCGGAGTATTGCTTTTGATTCGCAAGGGTTTTCCTTGTCAAGAATTTATGGTTATCAGGCGCATCGTCTGACCGGAACCGATAGAATTGTTGTTCAGCCTGCCGATTCCGTGACGGGGTTAATAAATGGCAACATCAGGCAGGAACAGTCCAGTCAAAATGATCATTTAAATTTTTGTGAGCCGTGGTTCTGGGTCTGGAATACCGAGGCTTTCGCTGAAAAAGGCGTTATTACAGAATTGCGTTTAGTCGGTTTTCGTTACGCTGAGACTGGGGATAATGGGGTCAATGGACGTGACAGAGCTTTTCAGCATCTCTATTTGACTACCGATACCGATCCGGCCAAAGAATTGTTGATCAAGCCAGCAAAGAGTTAAGCTCTTCCGGTAGATCCCTTGCAAATCGCATTCGTAGTCGCGGGCCGAGAGTTGGAGTTTAAAGTTGTATTCGGTCATTTTGCTGATTCTCCTGCCAAATATCCGGTCGAAAAAGCTTCTTGCAGATTATAACCGCCGGTTAAGCCGGCTAGGTCGATCATCTCGCCGCAAAAATAGAGCCCTTTAACGACTTTTGATTCCATCGTTTGCGGATTGAGCTCTTTGAGAGCAACTCCGCCCCGCGTGATCGTCGCCTCTTCGATCGGTCTTGGTCTTATTATAGGGATTCTAAGGTCGGTAAGGCAAGCTGCTATCTGTTTTCTCTCTTCGCGACTGACCGTGCTACACTTCTTTTTTGAAGTAGCCAAATTAAGCTTTTCATAGAGAGCTGAAAGGGAGGAGGGGAGGGTCTTGTTAAAATACTGGGCGACAGTTCTTGAGCCGAAAGAACTCAATTCTTTTTGCAATGCCTGATCAAATTCTTGAGTAGTATAATCTTTTCTCAAGTTCAGTGACAATTCGACTTTTCTTTTTTTGGCAAGGGCATCAATAACGTCTCCGCTTAGATTAAGAACAACCGGTCCGGAAACTCCAAAATGAGTGAACAGGATATCCCCTTCTGCTTCAAACTTCTTTTCCTCGTCGATAATAACTGAAATAGCGATCTCTTTGAGTGTCAGACCTTGAAGAGCTTTTATGTGTGCATAATTTGATTCGAGGGCCGAAAGTCCTGCTCTTATTGAAACGATGGTATGACCGCTTTGCCTGGCCATTTCGTATCCCTCCCCGGTTGAGCCGGTTTTTGGATACGATTTTCCTCCGGTGGCAATAATAAGTTTTGTCCCGTTTATCCTGCTCCCATCGGAAAGAGTGACTCCAGAAATGCTTTCTTTGTTTTCAGAAGTATAGTGAATTGTCGTGACGGTAGTGTTATGCAGGATGCGAACCTTGTTTTCCTTGAGGAAGGCGCGTAATACAGCCAGAACACCATCGGCTCTGTCGTTTAATGGCAAGACTCTCCCGTCTGGTTCGCTGCGTGTT
>JBDRIF010000113.1:0-4033 GCA_043816125.1 bacterium | reverse complement strand
GGCTCCAATCGTTGTCGATATTCCCTTTTCAGGCGGCTATTTTTCTATTTCGACTTCCTATCCTCTGGCCGATTCGATCACTGTCAGGACCGACAGCCTCCTGACCGCCGAAGGGCATACTTATACACGCTCGATGACCTCCAATCTGGTCCGGGTCGGCGGCGTTTCCAGCGTCACTAGTTGGCAAGAAAATTTCTAAAGAAGTGCTTGAATCTCTAACAGAACAAAGGTATTATTAAACCATCAAAATGGCAAAGAAAAACTTTTCACAAGAAGTTAAAAAGCCGTCAATATTTCACATGCTTTGGTTCGTCATTGCAGGGGGGCTGTTAGGCTCAGTACTCTTGGTTCTTTTTCCTTTCGATTTTCCCTTACCGATTCTGGCGATTGCCTGGTTATGTGTTGGAGTGGCTATTTGTCTCTTATTGTATAAAATATTACCGTTTTTTTGGCGCTTCTTAACGGCTCTGGCGGCTATTTGTTGGAAGTTCTTAACTTATCAGATCAATATTGATACTCCTATTCAAAAGCTGGGAAGTGGAATTATTTGGCTGGTTGTACTTGTGTTGATGTTGCCCGTCAATATCGTCAAAGCAATCGGTCGAAGTCTGGCTGCTTTTTGGCAAGGATTGGTCAGGGCCGAAAAACTGACGGTGCAAATCGCCAACTACCGCATAGATATTATTGATCAAGCGGTAAAAATGATCGGCAGTTTGATTGTGGGCGGATTAATTGCGCTGGAACAAGCTGTTATTGCGGTAATTGTTTGGCTGAAAGACTCTTTGTTGGCGGTCGTCTCCTTTCTGCTCATCAAACCGATCGTGGCCGTTGCCAATTTTGTATCGTTTCTCTTTCATGCGGTCATTGACGGGATCGTTGCAGTACTAAAATCGGTTAGAGCTGCCGAAGTTGCGCTGGTCAGCTTTATTGCCCACATATTGATCGTGATTTTCCAGGCGATCAAAACGGCCCTTGTTGCATTAGCAACTTATCTGGTTGTTAAGCCGATTTTGTCTGTCGTCTGGGCTCTGGAGCACTTTGTTTTGGCACTTGTGGCGACCCTCGTTTTTATTGTCAAATTACCGGTTCTCATCACAACTTGGATTGTCGGTCTAATTGTAAAAGCGGTCCGACTGTTGGTGGCTGCGGTAATATTTATAATTAAATTGCCGTTTCTAATCGTAAGATTTATTTGGAATTTAATAGTTACGATCGTACTCGGGATCTGGCGCGAGATCGTGGCTGTGGTTAAAGCTATCATTCGATTTGAAGTCAATTTGTTCGTCGGCATCAAAAGAATTATTTTTTCTCTGATAAACTTTTTGATTATCCATCCGATTGTTGCTACGCTCACCGCAATTAGTAATTTCTTTAAAGCTTTTGCTCGGATCATGTCGATTAGCGTCGACTTTGATTCTTTTGTCCTCAAGCTTTGGCACTATCTGCCGAGGAAATTAAGAAAAACCGACCGGGTCTTAGGTATTGATCTCCGAGTTTGCGCTGTTAAGGTTGTTGAAATGGTTAAGACCTCTAACGGGTATGTTGTTGCTAAGTGGGGGATGAAAGAGATTCCTCAGATCCTCTTGGATAAGCATCCTGACAAAGAAAAAGCCCAGGCTAATGCTATCGACGCGATCATCAAAGAACAGCAGATGACCGCCCGCAATGCCGCGGTCATCGTTTCCGACCGGGAGATTGTGGTGAAACGGGTCACTTTCCCGTCTCTCACTTCTGCCGCCGATATAAAATCTGCGTTAAGGCTGCAGATTGAAAAGCTAATCAATTATCCTGTTGATGATGCAGAATATGCTTTCCAAAAACAAGAATCTGATCAGTCAGATAAAGTTGAATATGCCGTAGCCGTGGCCAAAAAAGAGCTGATTGGACGGATCATCGGCGTCTGTAAACAGGCTCATTTGAATATCTCTTCAATTTCGGTTGTGCCGCTCGCTTTGCAGGCGATGCTCGGACATCAGCTCAATGAGTCCGAAAGCACCGCTCTGATTTATATGGGAAAACGGGCGACGAACATTTCGATCTTCAAAGGGAAAAAATTTGACTTTAATCGTGAGGTCGCAATCGGTGGTGAATTTATTACTCAGTCGATGGTCGGTGTCGTTTTGCACGACCAGGGGAAGATCGAGCTTGATCTGGCCAAAGCCGAAGCCTTAAAAAGAGAATATGGCATCCCGCTGAACATGGATGAATACACGCAAAAGACCGGTATCCCGGCCGAAAAAATGTATGCGATGCTCCGGCCGGCTCTCGAAAAAGTCGGAGCAGAAATTTTACGCTCAATAGATTACTATGGTCAACCGTTGAATAAGATTGTTATGGTTGGCGGTTCGGTTAAAACTCCGAATTTGATGGCCAGCTTGGCCGAGGCTTTGAAACTTAAGATCGAAGAGGGGACGTCAGAGATCAAGCTGGCAGACGGTGCCGATTTTACAGCTGCTTTTCCGCAATTGACAGTTGCTTTGGGGGCTGGTCAGCTTAAGGATGCGGGGTTAAATCTTCTTCCGAACGATATCCAGCGACCGTGGCATACGATGATGATGAAGTTATTAAATGCCTGGACTGCCGGGGCGGTTTTGGGGCTGATCCTCTTAGCCTTATTCTTTAATGTGAGCAATAAAAAAGTTGAACTGGATAAAAAACTGGTCCAGTTGCGACAACAGGCCGAGAGTCAGGGGAAAGATGTCCGTCAATTAACCCCCGAAGAGCGAATTGTCGAGCGTCTTGTCGATTCCCAGAAGAAGGTCCGATTATTCAATGAAATCCTTCAGCAGTTGGAGGAAGTTACTCCGGAAAATGTCTATTTTCAAGATCTGGATTACGATAATAAAGCCGATCAGTTTAATATCAAAGGGGTGGTTATGGGAAAAGAGGGGCGGAATCATTTATCTACTTACTTGCGCCAGTTAAACGAGACCGGTTATTTTTCATCAATCGATATCGCTCAGCTGGAAGAGACCGACAAATATGGGACGACCGCTTTTGATTTTAAACTAAAATGTTTGTTGTTGGAGAGCAGAAAAAATGGTTGATAAACAGGTTTTGGCCAAGAAATTATTTACGACCAGAAATAAGCTTATTGCACTGGTGATGGCAATTGTTGTTATTGTTTATTGGTTTTTTATTATTGAGCCGATCCTGTTGCAGAGCAAAAATGTTAAACAAGAGATCAGTGTGATGGAGATGGCCATCCAAAATGTTCAGGTTCCCGATCCGTACGCTGTCCGCTCACAAGATTTTTCCCTCCTACCCAGAGATCAGCAATTGTCCAAAATTGTCGACCTGATCGATAGCAATTTTAACAAAATGGGGATCAAATTGATCTATCTGCGGCAATCGGCGGCGGATAATAAACTGGAGATCAATATTAAATTCCATGCTTCATATGAAAAACTATTGTCATTTTTCGACTTGATCGCCAGAGAAGAATCGGTTGTTGTGGTTGAGACATTAAATGTCAATCAGGTTAAGAATTATCTTGCGATCGAGATGAAAATTATCAGCGGCTATTTATAAAATAGGGAGGAAAAAATGAAAAAAGCTATCAGTCTATTTGTCTTTGTGGTGTTTGGCTTGTCTCTCTCGGTATCGGCCAGGAGTTTGTTTCTGGAGACTGCGGTTCCGACTGCCCCTGCTCCCAGGGGACCTCGAGTTGAAGATTCTACCCCCAGGGCGGCGGCCAAGCCTTCATATAATGTCCGAACCTATCAGATGAAGTATTCTGACGCCGGGGTAATGGCCGGCAGTATTCAGGGGGTGTTGGCCGAAGGGGAGAGTGCCTCGGTCAACGATCCACTCAATATGCTGCTTGTGCGTGCCTCGGAGGCGACGCAAAACCGTCTGACAAAATTATTAGAACGATTGGATGTCCCACCTCTACAGGTTCAGGTTGAAGCAAAAATTATCGAATTAAAACAAGGAGCAGGAGATTCTGTCGACGCCAATCAGTTGGGGGTCAGCTGGAAATATCGCAATCCCAATGACAGCAATGATTCTATTCAAAACTTTACAACTCAGT
>JBDRIF010000112.1:0-4833 GCA_043816125.1 bacterium | reverse complement strand
TTTATGGCCAATACAAAAGAGATGCGCCGGGGATTGCTGCTCGCCAACGTTTTATTAAGCGTTGTCGTGGTTATGATAATTATCGGTTTTGGGATACTAGGCAAACAAAATTATTCCGGCCAATATGCCGAACTGCTCCCTAATTTACAATTATTGGGCTTGATCCTGGTCGCCGGCTGCACAATTTCAATTTCCAGTTACCTGTCAAGAAAATATGTATTTTCCTTTTATGCCTTGCCAGCGACCGTTTTTCTGATCACCTTTGTTTTAACAACCTCCACCCTCCCTAAGATCGAATATTTCAAGGGGACCAAAGTGTTGGCCAACAAAGTGAGTGCGGTCATCCAACCCGGCGAAGAGATCGCCGCCTACAAAATCGGCAACCGGCCGGGAGTTATTTTCTACAACAAAAAAAGGGTAATTTTCCTTAATGGAGAGAAAGAGTTAGAGGGATTCCTGCTCTACAAGAACGGATATTTATTTACTACCAAAGAAGAAGTTAAGAATATTAAATACGGTAAACTTTTTGCCGAACAAGGGGATTTGGCGGTTCTGCATTAACTGCTATAATAATATCAATGACAAAGTTTGAATTATCTGTCACAGTCCCTACCTTTAACGAAGCCAAAAACATCGAGACAATGATTATCAGAATCACCGATTCGCTCAAGCAATACAATATCAATGGAGAGATTGTGGTGATTGACGATAGCTCTCCCGATGGGACGGCCAAACTGGCTGAACAAATGAGCCCGCAATACCCTGTCAGGACTTATATCAGGACCAGACGCGAAGGCCCCGGCCCGGCAATTATGGACGGGATTCGCCTGGCCGAGGCTCAAATCGTATGTGTTATGGATGGAGACTTGAGCCATCCACCGGAGGCCCTCCCCAAAATGTACCATTTGATAAAATCGGGCCAGGCCAAGTTAGTTATCGGCAGCCGTCATACTAAAGGGGGCGGCACCTCAAAATGGATCTGGTACCGCAAGTTTTTTTCCTGGGGGGCCAGAAAATTGGGTCAGTTTTTAACTCCGGTCAGCGACTTAACTTCGGGATTCTTTATGTTCGACAAAGCAATTCTGACCGGGGCCAAAATCGAGCCGATCGGCTGTAAAGTCGGGCTAGAAATTCAGGTCAAAGGGAAGCATGAGGGAAAAATAACTGAATACCCGATAGTTTTTCACGAACGGGCAGCCGGTGAGAGCAAAATGGGCTGGCGGGAGACAAAACAGTACCTGCAACATCTGCTGGCCCTCTCCTGGCATAAAATATCTAAACGATAATGAAAAGAATACTCTTTATTACCAACGGTCACGGTGAAGATCTTGTTGCAGCAGAGATTATCAAAAAGATTAAAAAGAACTCGGACTTTCAAATTCACGTTCTCCCCTTTGTCGGCGAAGGAAATGTCTTTAATAATTTAGGGGTCGTCATTCTCGGTCAAAGAAAAAAACTCCCCAGCGGCGGTTTTTCACTGCGCAACCTCTGGTTTCTGCTTAAAGATATCTCGGCCGGACTACTCGGACAAACCCGCCAGGCGATAACTCTTTTGAAGGAACAGAGAGATAAAACCGATCTGGTAATTGCGATTGGAGATATTGTCCCGATTATCGGCGCCCTGCTGACCAAAACACCCTTTTTCTTTATCGGAGTAAATAAATCGGACCACTACCAGCAGTTCGGCTTTCGCTACACTCCGTGGGAAAAATGGCTATTAGAGAAATACGCACTAAAAGTATATGTCAGGGATTCGGCAACCAAGTGTCCCAAGGGAGAATATGTCGGGAATCCGCTGATGGACTGTATTTCCTCACCCCCTAACCCCCTCTCCATCAAAGATGGAGAGGGGGACATACGCTTTGCTCAATCAGGGGTGAGGATAGGATTCTTGCCAGGAACTAGAGATGATGCCAAATTAAACATTGCTGACTTTGAAAAGATCGCCCATGAGTTAAAAGTCAACATCCATAATCCTCACTTCATCATTGCAACCAAAGAAGAGACGCCAAGTATCTTCCAAGCAGTCCCCTTTGATCAATTACTTAGGGAATCGACAATTGTCGTTGGCCTTTCGGGGACCGGCAATGAACAGGCGGCCGGTTTGGGGAATCCGGTTGTCTCCTTCTATGGCCGCGGTTCTCAATACAATAAAAAGTTTGCCCGGGCTCAAAAGGAACTCTTGGGCGAAGCCTTACTTTTGGTCAAAACAAAAGAAGAAGCGGCAAAAGAGATCGTCCGTCTGGTAAAGGATAAACCCAGACTTGAAGTTATGGCGGAGATCGGCAGAGAGAGAATGGGGAAAGCGGGGGCAACAGAAATAATCAGCCAAGAAATCATTCAACGTTTTAAATAATCCCGCCACTTCGCTTCAAATATCTTGCCGTTAGCAGTGTACAATTTTTTATAATCCGGTAAATGCAGTCCGGCCGTCCCTTTACTCTTATGTTTGATCAATACACGTTCATCGACATAAATATCATAACCGGCTTTCCAGGCGGTAAAACAGAGATCGAGGTCCTCTCCCCCGGCTGTATCATAATCCTCGCAAAAGCCACCCAGCTCATCACGTAAAATTGCCAACTTAGAAAAAATCACCACCCCCGAGGGACAATCACCGAACGGTTTAAGTTTTTTTGTGCGCCAGCCTGGCCACCAACGCTCCGCCACCTTCATCCCTTTGGTATAACTGGGGAAAACCAACCCGCACTTAGCTCTGGAATTTAGTGTTGCCAATAATTTGGGAAACCAATTCGCCGGGAACTCGGTATCATTATTACAGATCGCAACATACTCATGGTCGGCCAGCTCCAACGCCTTATTAAACCCATGAGCATACCCTGTATTCTGCTCAAAGAAATGGTATTTATCGGCCTCTTTTTTAATAAACTCCTGCGTCCCGTCACTGCTCCCATTGTCGACAATGATCAACTCATAACAAGCGGGGGTATTTTTTCTGATACTAGCCAGGAATTTCTTTGTCAGGTGCAGCTGGTCCCAAGTTAAGACACAAATACTGAGTTTTTTTTCTTCAATCATGGAAATATGTTATACTAATATCGTCCATAAAACAACTTAATCATGACTAACGACTTCTTTAAAGATAAACACGCGATTTTTATTGTCACCCACCGCAATTTTGCCGCCATTAAATATTTTATGAAATCTTTGCTCAAGATTCTAAACCATCGTCAGGATGTGGTAGCCGCGATTATAGACAGTAGATCCAGCGATGACATCATTGATTTTCTTAAGACAATCAAACATGACCGTTTAGTTATTGAATTTCTTCCAGAAAATGTCGGCAAAGCCCGGGCGGCTAACGAATTTATCACCAATAACATCAATCGGGATAATCTACCAAAAACAGTCTGGTCGATAGACCCGGACATTATCGTTGGGACAGAAAGTTTTGACTATCTACTGGAAGCGATTGAAAATATTGATGAGAAAATCGGGCTGCTGGGCATGCGTTTTACCCGCAATAACTGTAATCCAGAAATAAACATGTGGCTGCCTGCTTACCGGCGAAAAGGCAAGAACGGTAAAATTTATAGTTTAAAAACTCCGATCATGTGTTGCGTAGCCGGCCCTATCTTTGTGATAAAGGGACAAACCCTGGCCGATCCGCTGCAATTCAAGCTCTTTCCCAAGAAATTTGTTAAAGTTTACGGCGGTGACGACTCCGCTATTTGGCTGGAGCTAAAAAAACACGGTTTAAAGAGTGCTTATCTCAACGGCACCAAAGTAACTCACTTAATATCCGGCAAAAAAGTTTCTCCGGAGCTGCAAGAATATATTAATGGGGATAATCTTCAATGACCAAAAATGCTTTATTCTGCGTAAATATCATTAAGGAAAACACTCAACCGCCGGCAGAGTTCTCATTTGCCATGGAGACCTTTAAGCGGTATTGCCGGAAATACGATCTGGACTTGATAGTCATTGATAAACGCCTCATAACTTCGGAGTTCGAATTCAATTATGAGTACATCATGCTAGAAAAGTTTCAGCTCTATGAGTATTTAAAAAAATACGATCGCGTTCTTAAAATTGATCTGGACACCTTAATTACAGCCAGCTGTCCCAATATATTTGATGTTGTGCCCACTGATTGTGTCGGCGTGGTCTTTGAGGATATCGGCAAAAGGACAAATGACAGAAGAAAACAAATGACTGAGATCCAAAACAAATTTGGGAGAATTGACGACTGGACCGAAGGCTACTTTAATGCGGGGATGATCGTCATGTCCAAATGCCATAATGAGGCTAATAATTTAAGTCAGGAGGATCTCCGGGCCTTTATTAATCAGGAAGTGGGCTTGTTACATGAACAAAACATTATTAACTGGAAAGTGCGCAGTAACAGATATAAAATCTATCCGTTGGACTACAGGTATAATCATATGTTTATGTTTGATGAAGTTAATTTCGCCAATATTAAAAGCGGCAGCTTGTGGAAGAACAGAGCGAAAACATCTTTTATACTCCATTATGCCGGTCTGCGGGGAAAGTTGCGCTACAGGAGAATGAAGAGAGACTTTAAAAATGTAATCAAGGAGTGGGGATGATTAGCGTTGTAATTGGCACCTATAATCAAAAAGAGACCTTAAAAATGGTCCTGGTCTCACTGATGAACCAGAGCATTCCTCTTGAAGAATATGAAATTATTGTTGTCGATAGCTCATCCACCGATGGAACGGCTGAGATGGCCGGGGAATTTAAAGTTAAGTACATTCGGGTGGAGAATAAAGGGAAATCGGCCGCCAGAAACAAAGGGATCGCTGAGGCTAAAGGAGAAATAATTCTCTTAACAGATGCCGACATGATCGC
>JBDRIF010000111.1:0-3278 GCA_043816125.1 bacterium | reverse complement strand
TTTGCCGATAATCGAGACGCAAATGGGTGATATTTCCGCATATATTCCGACCAATATTATCTCAATAACGGATGGTCAGATCTTTTTGGATAACAATTTATTCAACGCCGGTTTTCGGCCGGCGGTCAATGTCGGGATGTCGGTTTCTCGCGTTGGCGGCAAGGCGCAGATCAAGGCGATGCGGCGTCTCTCGGGCCGGTTGCGGATCGACATGGCCCAGTTTCGGGAACGGCAGTCGTTTGCCCTCTTTGCTTCGGAATTGGACAGGGAGACAAAGATTCAGTTGCAACGTGGCCAGGTATTGAATGAACTTCTTAAACAGGTAAATTGCCGGCCGATGCCGGTTGCCGAACAGGTGATCATGTTTTATTTGGGGGTCAAAGGTTTCCTCGACACTATCACGCCGGCCAGAGCTCAGTTGTTCGAGAGTCGCTTTATGGACTATGTCCGGATCAATGGCAACGATCTAATAACTGAAATAGAAGAGACTGACGATTATAGTCAGGCTTGGGAAGAAAAACTTGGCAAGCTCGCCTTTAAATTTAAGGAGCAATTTAAGAATGTCGAAGGTAATTGAATTAAAAGATAAAGCCCGCGGAGTGACGCAGATCTCGAAAATGGCCGAAGCGATGCAAATTGTGGCTGTAGCTGAGCTTAAGAAGATCCAGTCCCGGCAAAAAGCGGCCGAGCATTACAGTCGGCACTACCGTCGGTTAGTTGCCAGATTGGGTGCCGATAAAACCAGGACCATTGTGAAGAGTCGTGAAGAGGTTCTCTTTGTCTTGGCTTCGGAAAGGGGCTTTTGCGGTGATTTTAATGAACGGCTGTTCAAGCAGGTCGGTGAATATGTGGTGGGACAGAAGACGAAAGGAATTAACGTTCGTCTGACTCTGGTTGGCCGTAAAGGGTGCGAATTGTTTTCCGGTTGGCCGGCGGAAAAGATCAGAGAGAAGGGATACCTTAAATTGAAGGAATTGTTGTTGGCGCATACTGCCGAATATGAAGCCGGTAATTTGGCTGGAGTAGGGATATTTTTTAATGAATTTAAGTCGATGATGTCGCAGCTCCCCCGATTTGTTAAGCTCCTCCCGTTTGCCGATCCGCTCGGAATAAAGAGGGAGCCGAGTCTGTTGTTGGAGCCGACGCCGGCTTATGTGAGGGATTATGTGGCCGACCGTTATTTGACAACTTTGTTATACGATGCTTATATGCAGACTAGGTTGGGAGAAGTTGTGGCCAGGCTCTTATCGATGAGAGGGGCGGCCGAAAGCTCCAAAGAGATGTTGAAGGATCTTGGGATTAAGATCAATAAAGCCAGGCAGTCGATGATCACCGTGGAATTGTCGGAGATCATCAGCTCTTTTGAAGTCCTGGCCGAGGAGCATAACTAAATGGGACAGAATATTGGTCGTTTGGAACAGGTTATCGGTCCGATCATCGATGTGCAGTTTCCGCCGCAGCACATCCCTCGTATCCGCAATACACTGGAAGTCGTTCAGGGGGACCAGCGGGTCCTGGCCGAATCTGCTGTTCAGCTGCCGGGGAATGTGGTGAGGGCGGTTGCTTTGCAGTCGACCGACGGTTTGTGCCGAGGGGCCGAAGTTATTGATCTTGGCCGGCCGATCACTATCCCCGTAGGGAAAAAGGCGCTCGGTCGGATGTTTGATGTAATGGGAAATATTATCGATGGGGGACCGGAGCTAGCCGATTTTGAGCTCTCTGCTATCCGCCGCAACCCGCCAAACTTTGAAGATATCGTTGCCAACGCCGAAATATTTGAGACCGGGATCAAGGTTCTCGATCTACTGGCCCCATATCTTAAAGGGGGGAAGATCGGGTTGTTTGGTGGCGCAGGGGTAGGGAAGACTGTAATCATCATGGAATTAATCCACAACATGGCGAAGAATCAGGGTGGAATTTCTGTTTTTTCCGGAGTTGGTGAAAGAACTCGCGAAGGGAACGATCTCTGGCTGGAGATGAAGAGTACGGGGGTAATGGATAAGACGGTGATGGTCTTTGGCCAGATGGGGGAGCTTCCCGGGGCGCGATTAGTAGCCGGGTTAACCGGCTTGACTCACGCCGAATATTTCCGTGATCACGAAAAAACCGATGTCCTATTTTTTATCGATAATATTTTTCGTTTTGTCCAGGCTGGCGCTGAAGTTTCCACTTTACTTGGCCGGATGCCTTCGGCGGTCGGTTATCAGCCGACTTTGCAGGCCGAGATGGGGCGCTTGCAGGAGCGGATCTCTTCGACCAAGAACGGTTTTATCACTTCTATTCAGGCAGTTTATGTCCCTGCCGACGATATCACCGATCCTGCTTCGGCTGTTACCTTTGCCCATCTCGATGCGACGACTGTCCTTTCGCGGAGCATTGTAGAAAAAGGGATCTATCCGGCGGTCGATCCGCTGGCCTCCACCTCTAAGGTTTTGGAGCCGCATATTGTCGGTCAAGAGCATTATGATGTGGCGCGGGCGGTGCAGAAGATTTTACAACGTTATAAAGAGTTGAGCGATATTATTGCGATTTTGGGGACTTCGGAATTACCGGAAGAAGATCAGTTAATCGTTCACCGAGCCAGAAAAGTTCAGCGCTTTTTATCTCAGCCGTTCTTTGTGGCCGAAAACTTTACCGGTATTCCCGGTAAATTTGTCCCACTTAAAGAGACGATCCGCGGGTTCAAAGAGATATTGGAGGGGAAACACGATTCATTATCAGAGCAGGCCTTTTACATGACCGGGACGATCGATGATGTCCTCAAAAAAGTTGGTAAATCGTGAAACCGTTCATGATCGAGATCTTAAGTCCGAATCGAACTGTTTACTGGGGGCGGGCGACTAGTTGTACTGTCCGGGCGGTCGATGGCGATGTGCAGGTTATGGCCGGTCATGCCCCTTATGTTAATGTTTTGGCCAGCGGAGAGATTCGACTTCATACCGAAGATAAAACCTGTCTCCATTTTAATTATGAGGGTGGAATTTTGGAAGTGGCCAGGGATAAAACCTCTGTTTTGGTCGATAAAATTTTGGAATAATTCTTTTCTAATGAAAACCTCTGATTTTGACTTTGCTGTTCCACCTGAATTGATTGCGCACGAACCGGCTGCTGAACGTGATGGGTCCCGGTTGATGATTTTAGATCGTGGAGCACAGAGCATAGAGCACAAGAAGTTTTACAATATTATTGATTATCTGCATGAAGGGGATTTGCTTGTTTTAAATGATACTAAGGTTATTCCTGCTAATCTAGTCGGGAAGAAAGAGGATGGGGGAGGG
>JBDRIF010000110.1:0-3510 GCA_043816125.1 bacterium | reverse complement strand
TTTTTCAATAGTGTCAATTAGATCTTTTATCTTATGACCGTCACAGCGAAAAACTTCCCAGCCAAAAGCCTTAAACTTTTCATCCAACGGCACGACATTTTTTACATCGGCCACCGCGCCGTCGATCTGAAATTTGTTATGGTCGATAATTGCGATCAGATTATCCAGTTTCCGATGAGCAGAAGTCATCGCCGCCTCCCAGACCTGCCCCTCCTGACACTCCCCATCGCCCATTAAACAATATATCTGCGTATCTTTTTTATCCAACTTTGCAGCCAGCGCCATCCCATTGGCCGCCGAAAGGCCCTGCCCCAGGGAACCAGTCGACATTTCGATCCCCGGACAAGCCAGCATATCGATATGTCCCTGCAACGAACTACCAATCTTTCTTAAAGTTTTTAAATACTCAACAGGAAAATAGCCGGCTTCGGCCAAAGCGGCATAAAGAACCGGGGCCGCGTGCCCTTTGCTCATGACAAATTTATCCCGTTCTGTCCAATCGGGTTTTTTGGGATCGTGTTTGAGAAAATGAAAGAAGAGGACTGTAATAATATCGGCCGCGGATAAGGAACCGCCCGGATGGCCGGAAGCGGCCGCACAAGTCATAGAAATAATATGGCGGCGGAGGGTAATCGCCTTATTGGTCAGATCTTTAAGTTTTTCTTTTGCCACCATAACCATAAGAGATATTAGTTTAGCACAATTCGAATCTCAGGCTCAAGCTGGACTTTGACCCGACTCTGGACCTGTTTGATCAAAGCTCGGACATCTTCGGCTCTCGCCGATCCAAGATTAACAATAAAATTGGCATGTTTTTCGGAAACTTGCGCATCACCGACCCTCAAACCCATGCAACCAGCCTCCTCGATAAGTTTAGCCGCAAAATTATCTGGTGGGTTTTTAAAAACCGATCCGGCACTCGGATATTCAAGTGGTTGTTTCAAGGCTCTAGCCTGCATATTTTCTCTCATTTTAGACCGAATGGAAACTTGATCACTTTTTGATAATTTCAGAGTAATCTCCACAACATAACAATCATTTTGTTGAAGACGACTGTCACGATAAGAAAAGTTTAAATCGGCATTGCTAAAGACAATTTCAGCCCCGTCATTATTAAGACATTTAACGCTTTCAACATAATCACCAAAAGACTCTCCCCACGCCCCCACATTCATATACACCGCCCCACCAACGGTCCCCGGGACTCCAGCAATAAATTCCAACCCGCTCAACCCTTTGTCCGCAGTTTTCATTGCCAGCTCGCTAACTTTTGTCCCCGCTAAGGCAATTACCCTTTCCCCATCAAATTTGATCGAAGAAAAAGCCTCAGCCAGCTTAATAACTAAACCGGACCACCCCTCATCAGGCAAAAGGACATTGCTCCCATTACCTAAAACCAGGAGTTTAAGATTTTCTGTTTTTGCTTTAGCCAAAGCGGCCTGAAGATCAGCAATCGTCTTCGGCTGACAAAACAACTTGGCCGGCCCGCCAATTTTGAAAGTAGTGTGATTTTTTAGAGGTTCGGACTCTAGATACTTCATAACATTTTTAAACGGGCGTAAAACTCCCGACCGACTGTGTAGATATCTCCCGCGCCAAAAGTCAGAACCAGATCGTTGTCTTGCAAGGTTTCTACCAGATGCTCCGCTATCATCTCTTTGCGGGGGATATATTCAACTTCCTTCCCCTCTTTGATCCCATCGGCAATGGTTTTACCGGAAATGCCAGGGATAGGTTCTTCGGAAGCGGCATAAATATCTGTAATTATGACTTTATCAGCATCACCAAAAGCTTTCATAAACTCATGCTGCAACAACATCGTCCGACTGTAACGGTGCGGTTGAAAAACACAAATGATCCGTTTGTCCGGCCAACCGGCCCGAGCCGCAGCTAGTGTCGCTCTGATCTCTGTCGGATGATGGGCATAATCATCAATGATCAATACTTCCTTATGCTTGCCAACAATCTGAAAGCGCCTTCTCGCCCCGGTAAATGAACGCAAGGCCCCGGCAATAAAATTAAAATCAAGCCCCAGCTCAAATCCGATAGCAAAAACCGGCAAGCTGTTTAAAACATTTTGCCAACCGGGGACAGATAACATTACCTGACCGAGTTCTTGCCCCTTACGCACCAGAGTAAAGCGTGAAGTAAAATATTTGAACTTTAAATTTTTAGCAGAATACTCGACATCACCGGACAATCCGTAAGTAATATATCGTCGGTCCACTTTTTTCATTAATTCCTGATTATGCTTATCGGTCGCATCGACCAAGATGTAACCGTCCTGCGAAACCTTCTCGGCAAATTTAAAATAGGTATTTACGTATTCGGCAAAGCTGCCAAAGCGCTCCAAATGATCGGCTTCGATATTATTGATCACCGCAATATCAGGAGAGAGGTTCAAAAACGAACTATCTGACTCATCTGCTTCGGCCACCGCATAACGGCCGCTCCCCCGCTTGGCATTTCCTTCTACATAGTCCATATCGCAACCGATCAAATAAGTCGGATGCAACATGCCAACGTCCAAAACTTTTGCCAGCATTGCGGTGATAGTTGTTTTGCCATGCGTCCCGGCAATCGCAATTTTGGTCTGACTCTGATTCATAATCCACGAGAGGATCTCGGCCCGTTTAACAATCGGCAATCCTTTGGCCTCGGCCGCTTTCATCTCGACATTTTCAAAAGTTACCGCCGATGAATAGACCACCAGATCGACTTCGCGCACCAGAGAGTCGTGATGGCCGATACTGATCTTGATCCCCAGATCTTTTAAGCGGAGAGTATTGGCCCCCTCTCGAACATCTGAGCCGGTTACTTTATAATCCATTTCGTGCAAGATCCTGGCCAGGCCAGACATGCCGCAACCGCCAATCCCGACAAAATGAACATTCTTAATTCTCTGCATATCCCAATCAGGCATAAAGGTAATCAACAATCCTTTCGGTCGCGTTCGGCTTGGCCAGGCGCCGGCTGGCTTGACTCATTTTATCATAATCCAGCTCGACCTGTTTTATCGCCAATAACAATTTATGAACAGAGAGATCCTGATCTCGGATCATCTCTGCCGCGCCGGCTTCAACTACTGCTTTGGCGTTCATCGTTTGATGATCGTTAGCGGCATAAGGAAAAGGGACCAAGATCATCGGCAACCCTCTGACTAAAAATTCGCTGATCGCGGTCGCCCCTGCCCGGCTGATCACCAGATCGGCCACTGCCAGTAATTGACCGACGTTATGCTCGTAAGAGATCGGTTGGTAATTGGCGCCGGCTTCCCCCAGATCATTTTTCCCTCCGACCAAATGAATCACTTTGAGATTCTCCGGTAATTCCTTGACAAGATCTCGAACTACTTCGTTTAAATGTCGTGCCCCCTGGCTCCCCCCCATGACCAAAACTACTTTTTCGTCCAAGGTCACTTGTAGTTCGGCTCTAGCTGCTTCCCGCCCCACCTCTTTAATCTCCTGACGAACCGGATTGCCGGCAACTTCACCATACAGATATTGCAGT
>JBDRIF010000109.1:0-12515 GCA_043816125.1 bacterium | reverse complement strand
GTTGTCAGGTTCATGTTGTGCCAGCGAAAACGACTGCTAAAGAGATTTTGGCCATGAAACCTGATGGGGTGATGCTTTCCAACGGGCCAGGGGATCCGGCGGCTGTTACCTACGTTATTGAAACGGTCAAAGAATTAATTGGGAAAGTTCCGTTGTTCGGTATTTGCCTCGGCCATCAGATGTTGGGTTTAGCTTTGGGTGGAAAAACTTATAAGCTCAAATTCGGACATCGCGGGGCGAATCAGCCGGTGATGGATCTCAAAACCAAAAAAGTGGAAATTACTTCGCAAAATCACGGTTTTTGTGTCGATTTGGAAAGTTTTTCCGATAAACAAATAGAAGTTACTCATATTAATCTAAATGATAAAACATCCGAGGGGTTGCGGCATAAAAAGCACCCGTTATTCTCAGTCCAGTATCATCCAGAGGCATCTGCCGGTCCGCATGATAGTAAATATTTATTCGATCGTTTTCTGGAGCTAATGAATAATGCCTAAACGAACAGACATTAAAAGCATTCTAATAATTGGGTCCGGCCCGATTGTAATTGGTCAGGCTTGCGAGTTTGACTACTCGGGTGTTCAGGCATGTAAAGCGCTGAAAGCTGAGGGTTTTAAGGTCATCTTGGTCAACAGTAACCCAGCGACGATTATGACCGATCCTGATATGGCTGATAAAACATATATTGAGCCGATCGATCCCGACTTTGTGGAGATGATAATTGCCAAAGAACGGCCGGACGCTGTATTACCGACTCTCGGTGGGCAGACCGCTCTAAATTGCGCTGTGGAATTGGCTGAACGGGGTGTTTTTGATCAATATAAGGTGGAGATGATCGGCGCGAAAAGTGACGTGATCAAAAAAGCCGAGGATCGGCAGTTGTTTAAAGCGGCGATGCAAAAGATCGGCCTCGACCTGCCCAGAAGCGGTTTAGCACATAACTACAAAGAAGCATTACGGGTGGCTGAGGAGATCGGTTTCCCTCTGATTATCCGGCCGGCATTTACTTTAGGCGGTTCTGGTGGCGGTATCGCTTATAACATTGATGAGTTTAAGCTGATCGCCAAGGGAGGGCTAGAGGCAAGCCCTATTTCAGAGATCCTAATTGAAGAATCAATTATTGGCTGGAAAGAGTTTGAGATGGAGGTCATGCGTGACTTAAATGATAACGTCGTGATAATTTGTTCGATCGAAAACTTTGATCCGATGGGGGTGCATACCGGTGATTCGATCACGGTAGCGCCGGCGCAGACTTTATCAGATAAGGAATATCAGCTCATGCGTGATGCTTCGATTGCGGTTATCAGGGAGATCGGAGTTGAAACCGGTGGCTCCAATATTCAGTTTGCCGTTAATCCGAAAGATGGCCGAATGGTTGTGATCGAAATGAACCCGCGAGTTTCTCGTTCCTCCGCGTTAGCTTCAAAAGCTACCGGGTTCCCGATCGCTAAAATCGCTGCTAAGTTAGCGGTCGGCTATACGCTGGATGAAATTCCGAATGATATTACCAAAAAGACAACAGCTTGTTTTGAGCCGACGATTGATTATTGTGTCGTTAAGATCCCCAGGTTTACTTTTGAAAAGTTCGTTGGCTCTGATCCGACGTTGACCATCTCTATGAAGTCGGTAGGGGAGGCGATGTCTATTGGCCGGACTTTTAAGGAATCTATGCAAAAGGGTTTACGGTCATTGGAGACTAAATTATTTGGTTTTGAGGGTCCCAAAGAGGAGCCGACTCTCGATGTCTTGGAGCAAAAGCTCCGTTTCCCTGGTGCGGAAAGGATTCTTTACCTGAAGCATGCGCTCCAAACAGGGATGACGATTGATCACATCTATGATTTGACAAAAATTGATCGCTGGTTCTTGGATAATCTAAAAGAGATTGTTGAGTTTGAGCCCAAAATAAAAAACAATATGAATTTGTTGGAACAAGCCAAGATAATGGGCTTTTCTGATCGCCAACTGTCAGAATTGTGGGGGATGGGGGAGGTTGAGGTTTATGATTTGCGTAAGAAAAAGGGGATTATGCCGGAATTTAAACAAGTCGATACCTGCGCCGCCGAGTTTGAGGCCTATACGCCGTATTACTATTCTAGCTACTCTTGACGATTCCTTGACAATACTGCTATTATGGTTCCATGTTGACCGCGCGACAGCAACAAATTCTTGATCTATTAAAATCCCAACCGATGTTAGCAACTCGGGGGATTCAGGATGCGTTGGGCCTCTCTCGTGCCCGGGTACACCAACTAATTGTGCCTTTACTTAAGAAAGGATTGGTCAAAAAAGAGGGGAAGGCCAGAGCTACAGTTTATCAGCTGGCAGAAAAACGAGATTCTGAACAAATTAGACGAGAAAACTGGGAATTGCGGCGTCGAGTTAAGGAATTGGAACTAGCTCTGGAAGACCGCCGAGTGATTGAACGGGCTAAAGAAATATTGATCGCTCAGTTTGATATTTTGCCAACCGATGCCTATCGAAAATTACAACAGCAAAGTATGGATAGCGGCCGTTCCATGCGTGTGATCGCCAACGGAATCCTTTCGGCCTATGAAATCTAATTGAGTGACACCGTGTAATTTGGTATAATTGTATCTGTAAGGCAAAGGCGCTCTCGGGGCGCCTTTTTTTATGGGAGGTAATGATGAAAGCAGTAATAGTTCTGGAAGACGGGACGACGTTTGAAGGGAAATCTTTTGGGGCTGAAGGTGAAGTTGTTGGAGATGTGATTTTTAATACCCAGGTGGTCGGTTTTCAGGAACAGCTGACAGACCCGGCGAATAAGGGACAAATTATTGTCTTTGGTTATCCACATATCGGTAATGCCGGAATCAATGATAAGTCGTTTGAGTCCGACGAAGCTCAGGCCGGCGCTTTTGTGGTTAAAGAATACAGCAAGATGTATAGCAACTGGCAGGCGACAGGTTCATTAGGTGATTATATGAAAACTAATAAGGTCATCGGTATTGAAGGGATTGATACCAGGGCTTTGACTGTCCATATTCGGGATAATGGGGAGATGAGAGGTGTCGTCTCGACTAAGGATTTTGATAAAGATAGTTTGATTAAAAAAGCTAAGGCTTTTGAACCTCAAACTTCAAACCAAAAACCTAAACACAAAACCCAACCAACAAATTCAAAATCCAAAACTGTAATAATTGATCTCGGAGTTAACAAAAGTACGTTGGCGAAATATCCCGGAGCAAAAGTTGTTGATCGGGAAACTACGGCGGAAAAAATCTTGTCTGGGGAGCCGGAGCAGGTGGTTATTTCCAGTGGGGTGGGAGATCCGACCGCTTTGACCAAAACAATTGCCACGGTCAAAGAATTGATTGGCAAAGTGCCGATCTATGGTATTCAAAACGGGGCTTGTGTTTTGGCTCTGGCCTTGGACTGTTCTGTTGTCCGGATGAAAGTCGGTCATCACGGAGTTAATCACCCGGTTGTCGACCCAAATACCGGGGCCGGTGAGATTTCTGTCCAAAATCACAGCTATGGGATCGATAAAGTTTCCGACAAAGTCAAAATTGTGCATGTTAACCTGAATGACAAGACGATTGAAAGAATTCAAAGCAAAGACGGTAGCTGTGTGGCTACTTTGTATTTCCCAATCGATGAGCGGGGCAAACTTGAACCAGGCTACCGGTACGTATAGGAGGTAAACAAAAATGCCAAAACGAACAGACATAAAAAAAATCCTAATCATCAGCTCCGGACCGATTATCATTGGCCAGGCTTGTGAGTTTGATTATTCCGGTTCCCAAGCGTGTAAAGCCTTGCGAGAAGAGGGTTACGAAACTGTTTTGATCAATTCCAATCCGGCCACGATTATGACCGACCCGGGGATGGCCGATCATACTTATATCGAGCCACTTGACGCGGAATTTATTGAAAAAGTTATTATTAAAGAAAAACCTGACGCGCTTTTACCGACTTTAGGTGGGCAACATGGTTTGAATATGGGTTTCTTCTTATCACGAGCCGGCATCTTGAAAAAACATGGAGTTGAAGTTATTGGTGCTGATGCCGAATCAATTGAACGGGCCGAAGACCGGCAAAAGTTTAAAGATACTATGGCGAGCATTGGCATGGAGGTGCCGGAATCAGGGACTGTAACCAACGTTGAAGATGGACTGGCCTTGAGCGAGAAGATCGGCTTTCCGATTATTTTAAGACCTGCTTTTACCATGGGGGGGGCCGGGGGCTCCGTTGCTTACAATATAGATGAATTACGCTCCGGTTTAGAACAGGCGCTGGATGTTTCGCCATTAAAACAGGTGCTAGTTGAACAATCTGTTTTGGGTTGGAAAGAAGTTGAGTTCGAAGTTATTCGTGATTGTAAAGATAATGTTATTATCGTTACTTCCATGGAAAATATCGACCCGATGGGGGTACATACCGGCGATTCGATCGTTGTCGCGCCGGCCCAGACCCTGACCACCGATGAATTTGTCGATCTGGAAAACTGGTGCAAAAAGATTATCCGTGCAGTTGGTATCAGCGGCGGCGGCACCAATATTCAGTTTGCTGTTAATCCGGAAAATGGAAAGATTGTAATTATTGAAATTAATCCGCGTGTCTCTCGTTCGTCTGCTTTGGCGTCCAAAGCGACCGGTTTTCCAATTGCCCGGGTGGCGGCAAAATTAGCGGTTGGCTTGAGTCTCGACGAGATCGTTAACCAGGTAACCGGCAAAACCTATACTTTCTTTGAGCCGACTGTCGATTATTGTGTTTTTAAAGTCTGCCGTTTCACTTTTGAAAAATTTCCTGATGCCAATCCGGTCCTTTCAACTTCCATGAAAGCTGTTGGCGAAGCGATGTCTATTGGCCGCAATTTTAAGGAATCATTGCAAAAAGGGATTCGCTCGCTGGAATATAAGCGCTTTGGTCTTGGCGCTGACGGCAAGGATGTGCCGGAGGAATTGTCTTCTGATGCGGAATTGGTTAAACAAAAACTGGTTTATCCGAATGCCGACCGGATTTTCTGGCTCCGTTATGCCATTAAAAATGGCCTGACCAACCAGGATATTTATGATGCGGCAAAATTTGATCCATGGTTTGTTAATCAGATGAGAGAAATTGTAGACGTGGAAAATGAGTTGGCTAAATATAAATTGGCGACACTGCCGGACGATGTTTTGTTGAATGCCAAGAGCAACGGTTTTTCCGATGTCCAGATCGCGCATCTGGTTAAGTCCGATGAAGTGGCGGTTTATAAGCATCGCCATGATAAAGGGATTGTCCCAAATTATAAACTTGTCGATACCTGTGGAGGTGAATTTGATCCGATGAAACCGTATTTTTATTCCAGTTATGACCAAGGCAAAGATGAGTCTCGAGCGACAAACAAGAAGAAGGTGATTGTTTTAGGCGGCGGACCGAATCGGATCGGGCAGGGGATCGAGTTTGACTATTGCTGTTGTCATGCTTCTTTTACTTTAAAAGAAGAGGGTTACGAAGCGATTATGATTAACTCTAACCCGGAAACTGTTTCAACCGACTTTGATACGTCTGACCGGTTGTATTTTGAGCCGTTAACTCGCGAAGATGTGATGCATATAGTGGAAAGGGAAAAACCGATTGGGGCGATCGTTCAATTTGGTGGTCAAACGCCGCTAAACTTGGCGCATCAATTGGAGGAAGCCGGGATGCCTATTTTAGGGACTTCAGTAGATTCCATTGACAAGGCAGAAGATCGTAAACGTTTTAAGGCTGTGTTGAAGAAATTAAAATTATCTCAGCCGGCCAATGGGATGGCCAGTTCGTTTGCCGAAGCAAAAAAGATCGCTAACAAGATCAGTTATCCGGTTGTTGTCCGCCCGTCATATGTTTTGGGTGGCCGGGCGATGGTTATTGTTTATGACGAAAGTGATCTGGAAGAATATATGCAAAAAGCGGTTATTGCTTCGCCTGACCGACCGATCTTAATTGATAAATTTTTGGAAGATGCGATCGAGGTGGATGTCGATTGTGTTTCTGACGGTAAAAACACAGTTATTTGCGGCATCATGGAGCACATTGAGGAAGCTGGGATTCATTCAGGCGACTCGGCTTGTGTGTTGCCTACGGTTTCGATTTCCAAGTCGATGTTGGAAGAGCTTCGTGGCGCAACCCAATCTTTAGCCAAAGCCTTGAAAGTAAAAGGTCTGATGAACACGCAGTACGCGATCAAAGGAAACCAGCTTTATGTATTGGAAGTTAATCCTCGGGCATCACGCACTGTCCCTTTTGTCAGTAAAGCAACAGGGATTCCCTGGGCCAAAATCGCGACCCAAGTTATGTTGGGATATCCTTTGAAAAAGTTAGAAATGGCTAAGGAAATAATTCCTGATTATTTCTCGGTTAAAGAAGCTGTATTTCCTTTCAATCGTTTTCCGGGCGTTGATCCGGTCTTAGGCCCAGAGATGAAGTCGACCGGAGAAGTAATGGGTATTGATAAGGATTTTGGTGTCGCTTATATGAAAGCACAGATCGCTGCCGGCCAAAAAATTCCGATGGATGGAAAGGTTTTTATTTCGGTCAATGATAATGACAAGCGAAAGATCATTGGTATTGCTAAACGCCTAGCTGCGCTTGGTTACCAGATCGTTTCAACTTCGGGGACTGGAGAAGTTTTGCGCAAGAATGGGGTAGAGGTGGAAACTGTGGCGAAAATGGCCGAAGGCCGGCCAAACGTTCTTGATTTGATCAAGAATGGTGATGTTAAGTGGATTATTAATACGCCGGGCAGCAAGCAGACCAAGGTTGATGAAACCAAGATCCGTTCTGGTGCGATAATGCACGCGGTGCCGATTGTCACGACCTTATCTGGGGCTAAAGCCACTGTTAATGGTTTGGAGGCAGTCAAGAAAAAAGGTTTTTCTGTAAAAGCGCTGCAAAGTTATCACAAATAGTTGGAAATATCAGGCCATTTTAATATATACTTATAGCTCAAGTGAAAAAGACACAGAAGCGATCATTTCTTGAGTTGTTTAGTCTCCTCTGCCAGGTCGTGTTCTTCTTGTCGGCGGCGCTGGTTGCTGTCGGCTTGTCCCTCTCTCGACCGGGGACTTTTTCGCTTAGGCAGGTGTTGCTGAATCAGTCGCTAGCGGCTTTCCCTCTGCTTAAGCCGGCGCTGTTAACTATGCTCGGAGGGGCGTTTGCCTCCTATTCTTCGCTGGAGTTGTTAAAGGAAATGAAGAAAAAATCAAAATCAATTGTTCTTGATCTCCTTGAGCCGGTAATTGTGCCGGAGGTAACAAAGCCAGAGATCGCCAAACGTGAACCGGTCGTCTATGGACCGAGCTTATTTTCTGAATACGATATCCATCTCTTTAAAGCGGGGAATCATTGTGAATTGTTTGAACATTTTGGTTCGCATCTGATGGAAGTCGACGGCCAGACCGGAGTTTATTTCGCGGTTTGGGCCCCCAACGCGGAGAAGATTTCTGTAATTGGAGATTTCAACGGCTGGGATAATTCAACACACTTTCTGACATCGCGCTGGGATCAGTCGGGGATTTGGGAAGGGTTTATCCCCGGGCTGAAAACCGGCGAGAAATATAAATATCATGTTCAATCAAAACAGCGGGCTTTTCGGATCGACAAAGGGGATCCATATGCCTTCAGCTGGGAAGTCTCCCCCAATACCGCTTCGTTAGTCACCGATCTAAAATACGAATGGAACGACAACGAATGGATGAGAAAACGGAAGGAGAACAATGCCCTGGACGCCGCGATCACAATCTATGAACTTCATCCCGGTTCGTGGCGCCGCGTCCCCGAAGAAGGGAATCGCTATTTAACTTACCGAGAAATGGCGCATCACCTGGCTGATTACTGTAAGCAAATGGGCTTCACTCACGTCGAATTTCTCCCGGTCATGGAACATCCGTTTTACGGTTCCTGGGGGTATCAAACCACCGGTTACTTTGCGCCGACGAGCCGTTACGGCACGCCGCAAGATTTTATGTATCTGGTAGACCATTTGCATCAGCACGGGATCGGTGTAATTCTCGACTGGGTTCCGTCACATTTTCCGTCCGATCATCACGGCTTGGCCTATTTTGACGGAACACATCTCTATGAACATGCTGATATGAGAAAAGGTTTTCATCCCGACTGGAAGAGCTATATTTTTAACTATGGCCGAAACGAAGTCCGCTCTTTCCTGATCAGCAGTGCCGTTTATTGGCTGAAAAAATATCATATCGACGGGATACGGGTCGATGCAGTTGCTTCGATGATCTATCTCGATTATTCCCGCAAAGAGGGGGAGTGGATCCCCAACGATTACGGCGGCCGGGAAAATATTGAAGCGATCGATTTTCTCCGACAGTTAAATGCCACCGTTTACGGCCGTTTTCCCGACGTTCAGACCTATGCCGAAGAATCAACCGCCTGGCCGATGGTTACCAGGCCGACCGATATGGGTGGTCTCGGTTTCGGTTTTAAATGGAATATGGGCTGGATGCACGATAGTTTGTTCTATATCTCCCAGGATTCTTTTTTCCGCAAATATCATCAGGACCAACTGACCTTTAGCATCTGGTACTCTTTTTACGAGAATTTTGTCCTCTCCCTTTCGCACGACGAAGTCGTGCACGGCAAAGGGGCCCTCTTTGGCAAGATGCCGGGGGACGATTGGCAGAAGTTTGCCAATCTCCGTCTGTTGTTCGGCTACATGTTCGGCCATCCTGGTAAAAAATTATTATTTATGGGGTGTGAATTCGGGCAGTGGAAGGAGTGGTCGCATGAGGAGAGCTTGGAATGGCATGCCCTGGAACATGGGACTCACCAGGGAATACAGCAGTGGGTCAAAGACCTGAACCATGTGTACCGGGCCGAACCGGCCCTTTTTGAGGTCGATTTTGACCGGGACGGTTTTGAATGGATCGATATGAGCGATTGGGAAAACAGTATTATCAGTTTTATCCGCAAAGGACGAAAGACTAAGGATTTGATCCTCGTCGTCTGCAATTTTACCCCGACACCACATTACAATTATCGGATCGGTGTTCCCCGGGGTGGACACTGGCAAGAATTGTTGAACAGTGATTCGAGCAAATATGGTGGTAGTGGCCTCGGTAATTTAGGTGGATTTTCCGCTGATCAGATCTCCTCACACGGCCGGCCTTGTTCGCTAAATCTGACACTGCCTCCACTAAGTGTGGTCTTTTTTAAACAAAAGGCAAATTAGCAAATGAAGGCCGTAGTATTGGCAGGCGGATTAGGGACCAGGCTTCATCCTCTCACTGTAGATATTCCCAAGCCGATGGTTCCGATTGCCAACAAGCCGTTATTGAATTATATCCTGGAATTATTGGCTCGACACGGTTTTAAAGAGGTCTCACTCCTCCTTTATCATTTACCCAAAACGATCAAAGATCATTTTAAGGATGGCCAACAATTAGGATTAAAACTTAACTATTTTGAAGCCCCCGAAGATTACGGGACCGCCGGGGCGGTAAAATTTGCTTGTCGAGATTCCAAAGAACCGGTCCTGGTCGTTAGTGCCGATCTGCTGACCGATATCGATTTAACGCGGGCGGTCAAATATCACCGGCAAAAAAAGTCGATCGCCACAATGGTTCTGGTCAAAAGAAATGATCCTCTCTCCTACGGCATTGTGATCACCGGCAAGGATGGCCGGGTGAAGCAATTTTTGGAGAAACCATCTCCGGGCGAAGTTTTTTCTGATACTGTTAATGCCGGTATCTATTTTTTGGAACCGGAAGCCATGCAGTATATCCCCGACGGGGCCAATTGTGATTTTAGTTTTAATTTATTTCCCAATCTGTTAAAAGACAAAAAGCCGGTCTATGGATATGTGGCTGACGGTCACTGGTCCGACATCGGTCAACTCGAAGAATACAGTCAGGCCCAGTTAAAAATGGTCCGGGAAAAAGATAATTTGATCGGACCAAATAGTTTGGTGGCGACCGATGCCCGTCTGACAAATTGTATCGTTGGCAGCGGCTGCAATATCGGTCGGGGTGCCGAACTTAAAAGTTGCGTAATCTGGGACGGAGTTATGATTGGAGAGAATGCAAAACTGGAAAAGGTTGTTCTGGGCCGGCGGGTCAAGATCGGTGCCGGCGCTAAGTTGGCCGAAGGGGTGGTGGTGGGGGACGAGACGGAGATCGGCAAAGAGTCTGATATCCGTCCTTATGTAAAGATCTGGCCGCGCAAGGTGATCGGTCAGGGGTCAACCGTTTCTCGTTCGATTATCTGGCGGGAGCACTGGTCCAAATCTGTTTTTGGCCAGCACGGGGTCAATGGTCTGCTGAATGTGGAAATAACTCCCCAATTCGCTACTTCGCTTGGTGCCGCCTTTGGTACCGTCCTGGGGAAAGGGGTCCGAATCTCTACCAGTCGCGATAGTCACAAATCATCACGCATGATCTATCGGAGTCTGGTCTCGGGGATGTTATCCGTTGGTGTTAATATTTCCAATCTCGAAATGGTGCCGATCCCGATCAATCGTTTTGAAATCCGCTCGTTGAAATCGTTGGGCGGTTTTCACGTTAGAAAATCACCTTTTGATCCTGAGGTAATGGACATTAAATTGTTTGATAGTCAGGGGATGGATCTAAGCCCGGCGCTGGAGAAAAAGATCGAGCGGATATTTTTTGGCGAAGATTATAACCGGACCGGGATGGAAGATGTCGGAGAGCTAAGTTATCCCTTTCACCGAGTGGCGGAGGAGTACAAGGCCGAACTGCTGGCCCAGTTGGCGAATGATCAGAGCTCGTTGGCCGGCCTTAAGCTGGTTATCGATTATGCGCACGGTTCGGCGGCCAACTTTTTTCCCTCGATCCTCGGCAATTTGGATTTGGAGGTGGTGGCGCTCAACGCATATGCCGATGAAAATAAGATCACCAAAGATCGGAGCGAATTTGAGCGGTCGTGGACAGAATTGGGCCAAACGGTAAAAAGTACCGGCGCCGATCTGGGCGTGATGTTGGATGCCGGGGCCGAAAAGATATTCCTGGTTGATGAACGAGGGCAGATCATCGACAGCCGTCAGGCGCTGGCAATTTTTGCGATCTTGATGATGCGTCGTCAAAAGAATTCCGTGATCGGCGTGCCGGTGACCGAATCGGCGATCATGGAAAAGATCGCGGCCAAGTATCAAGGGAAGATCAGACGAACTAAAAGCACTTATCGGGGGATGATGGAGGCTGCGCAGGGGGGCGGGGTGGTCATGGTTGGAGAGCGGCACGGTGGTTTTATTTTTCCTGATTTCATGCCGGCGTTTGATGGAATGCTTTCGGTCTGCAAGCTTATCAGTTTTTTGGCCAAGGAGAAGATAAAACTTTCCGCTGTGGCGGCAGAAGTGCCGAAGATCAACCAGCAAACGGCTGATGTTCACTGTGGGCACGATTGTAAGGCGGCGCTGATGCGGCGGCTGGCGGAAGCCAAGACCGGAGCGGACAAACAGGAAAATATCGACGGAATAAAGTTTTGGCACGGCAGCGACTCTGTTTTGGTTCTGCCGAGTCAGGGGCGGCCGATCGTTCATATCTTTGCCGAGGCGGAGACAAATGCCAAAACAAAGCAGATTTTAAATAAATACCTTGATATAATTAATAAGCTTATGGATAAGTAGAGTCTCTGGAAACTGCGGCCTTAAGTCCGCAGTTTACAGATTAAATTAAGGAGGCTTAAATGAAAATTTTCTATGTCTCTTCCGAAGTCGTCCCGTTCGCTAAGACCGGTGGTTTGGCCGATGTGGCCGGGTCCCTCCCTAAGGCTCTGCATAAATTGGGTCATGATGTCAGGATCTTTATGCCGCGCTATAAAAAAATCGACAAGACCAAATATAAATTAAAAAAGATCAGTGACGATATTTATCAAGGAGTATTGCCGGGGAGTGAAGTGATCGTCTACTTTTTTGAGCATGAGGCCTTCTTTGGCAGTCGTGATGATCTGTATCAGGTTAAAGGACAAGACTTCCCCGATAATCTGGAACGTTTCTCCGCATTTTGTCAGGCCGGGATCAGGTTGCTCGAGCATTTAAAGTGGCAGCCCGATGCGATCAATCTCAATGACTGGCAGTCGGCTCTGATGGCCGCTTATATTAAAGTCCAGCACAAAGACGATCCGTTCTTTGCGAAGACGGCGGTGATCTACTCTATCCATAATATGGGTTATCTGGGAATTTTCCCCAAAGAAAAATTATCTGCCACCGGTCTCGGTTGGGATCAATTTGTCCCCGACAAGCTCGAGTTTTGGGGGAATATTGCCTTGTCCAAAGCCGGCCTGGTTTATGCCGATCTGATCAGCACCGTTTCCAATACCTATGCCAAGGAGATCCAGACCGAGGAATTTGGCCACGGTTTGGACGGTCTTTTGCGCCATCGGAGCCAGGATGTTTTGGGGATTGTCAACGGCCTGGATTACAGTGTCTGGAATCCGGCGGCCGATACCAAGCTTAAGAAAACGTATGATGCCGATAAGATCACCGGTAAGGCGGCCAATAAACTGGAATTGCAAAAACAGTGCGGGCTCCCGGCCAATAAGGATGTGCCGAT
>JBDRIF010000108.1:0-2809 GCA_043816125.1 bacterium | reverse complement strand
GGGTAACAGAGCAGGGGAAAGGAGCATAGCCATGCCTAGAAAAGTTGAAACTAAGGTTAGGGAAGAAGTTCAGCTGGTTGTTTTTCGCCTCCAGGACGAAGAGTTTGGAGTGGAGATTGGCCAGGTTCGGGAGATCATCCGGATCCCTGAAATCACCAAGATCCCGGAAGCGCCGGGGGCGATTGTCGGCGTTATCAATCTGCGCGGCGAAGTTGTCGGCGTGATCGATCTGGCCAAACAGTTTGATCTCCCTGCGGAGAAAAGTCATGATAAAGTGGCCAGAATTGTTGTGGCTGAAGTTGATGAAAAAACTTTTGGCATGATCGTTGATGAGGTGCCGGAAGTGATCAAGATCGCCAAAGATGAGATTGAAGTCACCCCTGAGTTGGTCCAGAGCAAAGTTAAAAAAGATTATATTAAAGGGGTCGGCAAGATCGGCGAGAGATTGTTGATCTTGATCGATCTGACCAGAATTCTCGATCCGGGTGCCGCGAAGGTGTTGGGAACTCTTAACAAGGAGGCCGAATAATGGCAAACATTTTGGTGACAGATGACGCGGTTTTTACCAGGAAGCTTTTGACCGATATTTTGAAGAAAGAGGGGCATACTGTTGTGGGGGAAGCCGCAACCGCGGTTGAGGCTGTTCAGCAATACAAAAAGTTGAAACCCGATCTGGTGACGATGGATATTATTATGCCCGAGACCGAAGGGATGGATGGGATCGGCGCGGTTAAAGCGATCATCAAAGACGATCCGAACGCCAAGATTATTATGGTCTCCGCTATGGGCCAGCAAGAGATGATGGTGGATGCGATCCAGGCCGGAGCCAAAGATTTCATTGTTAAGCCTTTTCAGCCGAGCAACGTTATTAACGCTGTAAACAAGCTGTTGAAGAGATAGGTTTCGAGGTTTCAAGGCATCCAGGCATCAAGGGGGATTCGCGAATACTCGAAACCCAGAAACCTTGGAGCCTGGAAACATAAAGGGAGTTTGTGTAGTGCAAGTAAGGACATTCAAAGACCTAATAGTTTGGCAAAAAGCTTACAGTTTGGTATTGGATATATATAAAGCGACAAAAAACTTTCCGACCGAAGAAAAATTTGGATTAATTAGTCAATTAAGGAGAGCGGCTGTTGCAATACCGTCTAATATTGCAGAGGGATATGGCAGAAACTCTCTAAAGCAGTATATTCAGTTCTTATATATTGCGTATGCTTCGGGAGCGGAAGTGGAAACTCAATTGATGCTATCCAAAGATCTCGGATATCTGAAAGAAAATATATTCAGTGAGATAATTGAAAAGTATTTTGAGGTCGAACGGATGTTAATGGCTCTGATAAAGTCATTGGAAAAGAAAAATTGAACCTTGAAAACATGAAGCCTGGGAACCTGGATCCCTTGAAACCTGGACACCTTGATCCCATAAAAGTTGGCATGGCTGAGCTGGCGGTAGCTCAGGCTCCGTCACAATTGACCACTGTCGGGCTTGGTTCGTGTGTCGGAGTGGTTTTGTATGATTCGATAATGAAAATCGGTGGTTTGGCTCACGTGATGTTACCCAGTATTGAGATCTCAAAAGACAAGTCAAACAAAGCCAAATTTGCCGATACAGCGATTGCCGAACTGATCGAAAAGATGATCGGAGCGGGGGCACACAAAGTTAAGATCCGGGCCAAGATCTTTGGCGGTGCCAATATGTTTGCTAATGTGATCCATTCGAAAGGTTTGCTGGATATGGGGCGGCGGAATGTTGAAAGTGTTAAGGTCGAGTTGGAAAAATGGGATATCAAGCTCGATGCCGAAGAGACGGGCGGAACTTGTGGACGAACGATTACGCTAGATATTGAGACCGGGAAAGTCCATTTGAGGACTGCGACGAATGAGATGAGGGAGTATTAGGGGGCAGGTTTCAAGGTGTCTAGGCATCAAGGGTCCCAGGAGTGATTCGCGAATACTTGAAACCTTGGGACCTTGGAACCTAGAAACCTAAAAAAAGGAGGAAAACAAAATGAGTAAGAAGATACTGATTGTAGATGACGCGGCGTTTATGAGGATGACCCTGAAAAATATCGTGATTAAAAAAGGTTATGAGGTGGTTGGTGAGGCGGAAAATGGGGAAGAAGCGATTGCTAAGTATTCGCAGCTTAAACCAGACCTAGTGACTATGGATATCGTGATGCTGGGGATGGATGGGATTGCGACGGTAAAAAAACTACTGGAGTCTGATGCCAAGGCAAATATCGTTATGGTCTCTGCCATGGGCCAGCAGGCCTTGATAGTTGAGGCGATCCAGGCCGGGGCTAAAGGTTTTATTATTAAACCGTTTACCGAAGAGTCTGTTTTAGATGAACTAAAGAGAATCACCGGGGAGTAATTGATGCCAGAAAAAATTCGGGTCCTGGTCATTGACGACTCGGCCCTGATGCGGAAAAAGATATCCGATCTAATCAATTCTGATGAACAGTTGGAAGTGATCGGTACTGCCCGCAATGGCGAAGAGGGGGTCAAAGAGGTCCTCTTGCAGCGGCCGGATGTTGTGACCATGGATGTGGAGATGTCGAAGATGGATGGGATCACCGCACTCGGTTACATTATGTCTGACCGACCGACCCCGGTTATTATGGTCTCTGCTTATACCGCTCAAAACTCTGACATTACGATCAAGGCCTTGGAATTTGGGGCGGTCGATTTTGTCCTCAAACCTGATGGGGTAATTTCGCTCGATATTCTCAAAGTAAAAACCGAGTTAATAAGCAAAATCAAAATGGCGGCTAAGGTGCCACGCGACAAATTGCGCCTCGGTATGGGG
>JBDRIF010000107.1:0-15326 GCA_043816125.1 bacterium | reverse complement strand
CCAAGCACCAACTTGCGGCCTTTAACTAACTTATGAACATCATAACCAAATCCGATCTGCATTTTCTCCTCTATTATACCTTAAAAAGATAAAACAACAAACTGAAGTATTCCCAAATCACCCTCTGGGTCGATTCATGATCAAGCCACCATTTATCTAAATGAAAACCGCGATCGGCCGCCGGATAAACAATAACCTCAATATCGTGCTTTTTGAATATTTTTTTAAAAGTTCGCCCCGCCCGCCTGGTATGAAAATCGGAAGTAACCAAAATAATCCGTTTTACCGGCCTCTCTCTCAATATTTCTAAGCTATACCAGGCATTTTCCAAGGTCGATCTGGAATTTTCTTCCAACATAATCGCCGAAGCAGGAACTCCCATATATACTGCCTGCCGCTTCATCCACTCGGCGTTGGAGAGGCGCCAGGCTAACGGTCCGCCGCTCATTAAAATAGATTTCCCGAACTTCTGTTGATATAGCTTGACTCCGGCATTAACCCTATCACCATAACCATCCCCTGCCAAGACAACAATTACATCGGCCGGCTTGAGTTTATCCGAGACAATGAGAAATTTTCCGATCCCGGTCAAAATATACGCATGGACAACAATCAGTAAAACAAGAACGGAAATTAACGTTATGGCGATCTTTCGTTTTTTATTCATTACCGTGACCGACGAAGGAGTGAACGCAAAAGAAAGCGAGGATTTTTTAATAAACCGATAATTAATGAGCCGATTGTCGGATAAGTCCGTGGATTAAGGACCAAACTCCACAAAACAGAAGAATGATTTTCAAAATCACCGATCTTTTCGATCAGATCTTTATTGTCTTTAAAATAATTGAAAATTCGCTCTAAAACCTTTTCATCCATGTTTTCCATCACATAGCGGGCCAATAAGCAGACTTTGATCTCCTGCTCATACTCTTCTTTCCATTTACGGCTATATGACGGTAAATTCCCCTCTTTGATCGCATCGGCCAAAAATTCGGCGGCACGCAAGCCGTAAAAGAGACCGCCGGAGGTGATCGGTTTTACCTGACAAGCAGCATCGCCAAGCAAGGCAGCTTCTCCTTTAACCAATTCGCAGGTCCCAATCGGGATCGCTCCGGCATTTTTTTCTAATATTTCACCGGTTAATCCGAGTTTATCTTTGAAACGATTTAATTCATCATACGGATTAGGGCTTATCGTTCCGACTCGAACTGTCCCATTTCCTTCCGGAATTACCCAGGTAAAAAGAGAAAAAGGTTTGACATAATGGACTTCGACAAAATTCTGCTGTTTCGGAGTCATCTTCAATCGGTATTGATAACCGCGATAGAGTTTCATATCCGAAGAGAAGCCGAGAGCTTTTCGTACCCTGGAATTTGGACCGTCAGCCCCAACAACCAAATCGGCAAAATAGTCCCCATTAGTGGTTTTTAACAGATAGCCGCCTTTGATCTGCTGAACATCTTTGAGGGCTGTTTTGTATTCAATATTGAGATCTCGACTCAGGGACTTATCGAATATTTCCCTGGATATGATATATGCAACTTTATCGCGCCTGAGCTCAAATGAGGAACCTTTATAATTAATCCGTCCCCCATCGATAGTATTTTGGATCGATTCCTTAGAGATGGGGAGTCTCAAATCTTCAAAAACATTGCGCCCAACAATTCCGGCACACTGAACAGGTAAACCGACCTCGGCATGTTCTTCCAACAGCAGCGGCTCCAACCCTTGTTGTTTCAATAACTGGCCCAAATAACAACCGACCGGTCCGGCCCCAACTATCACAATTTTCGGCTGTTTTTTCATGATAATTATTATATCACGCGCTTGAATTGAGCGCCAACTATGCTACAATTTCGCTATAACGATGTTTGGGAAAAGAATTATCATAATTCTGATGGTTTTGGTGTATGCATTTGGAGTCGCTAATGCAGGCGAAACCGGGCGACAAACACTTGAAGCGTCGGCAGACAACTATCAGTTGTTCCTTTGGCCTACAGCCGAGGGTTTTTTTGTTTCAGAAACAACGGATAATGGGCTAAATTTTTCTCTCCCTGTTTTCCATAAAATAACCGGCGAAGTAATAACGTCACCGGTCATCACCTCCGAGGGAGAAGGGGCTACCTTGCTGACGGCAGTGGCCGAAGAAATGACAGGCCTAAACAAAATCATTGTTTCCGCCCTCCCCAGCTTTGAACCGCAAACGATTTTTTCTACCCATGATGTTGTCAAAAATCTAGGCCTATCGAGTTTACCGGATATATTGTTGGTCTTTTGGCAAACGGAATACTTTGACCGCACAGAAACTTATTACGCTTTTTCACTCGATACCGGCTCCAATTTTAGCCCGCCGGTCAAACTAGAATTAGATTCGGATATCCAAGATCTGATTGTTAATGAACAGCAGATCACAGCCATTGTCGAAGAGGAGCAGATCGCTTTTGAAACGATCTGTCCTGCCCCCCCACTCATCCTATCTCCCGCCAACGAATTTCAGACAAAACAAAATGATTTAATAATATCCTATCAGGTCGATAGTCGAACCCCCTTACGTAACACCATCAAACTTACCTCTGTCGGCCAGATCTACGTATTTGAACAATTAACCTTGGCAAATTCGTCTGAAACAATTGAATTCACCTCCCCGGTCGATCTGCTTGATGGTGAATATCAACTGGAGATCAGCTCAAGTAACGGAATTAAATCGAGTCTCAATAACCCGTCTATTGCGATAAGTATTGATAACACACCGCCAATGTTCGTCAGTTTTGAAGCCAAAGCAAAGTTTGGGCAGTATAGTTTCGAAGGACAAATCAACGAATCCCCGGCCCGGCTGGTTGTTAACTCGAAAGAGGTAGAGCTAGATGATAATGGGATCTTCTACGGTTCTCTCCCCTTAATCAGCGGCAAGAATATTTTCAACCTGCTGTTGACCGATGAGGCCCAAAACGTCACCCTTGTTACCCGGGAGGTCTTTTATAATTCGGCCAGTCCGGAGATCGAAGTGGTCTCCCCGCAAATTACCGAATGGTTCAAACCAAAATCAACCCTGATGATCGAAGCCAAAGTTTATGATCTGCAAAACGATATCGCTGACGGAACTTCGGCAGAAATAAAAATCAAAGGAAAAACAGTTAGCGGATTTCTCTCCTATGATCTGGAGGAAAAAACCATTAGCGGCTTTGTTCTCCTCCCCGATTCGTTGCCCGACGGACACAATCGGGCACAATTATCGATACTCGACACTAGAAACAATCTAGGCAGAGTGGACATCGAAATTAATATTGACGGACAGGCTCCGGTTATGACCCAACAAACGGTATATGCAAAGACCGGCGAGAGGATCGTTTTACCGGTCGCCGATCAGGGGGCCGGCTTAGATCTGGCGGCTACTATCATCGAATGGACAGGCTCCTCTCTAGAGGGGACAGTCAGTTCAGAATCGGACAACCTCGTTTTTAATGCAAAAAAGCTGCTCACAGAGGGGAGTTACGAAGCGGTAATAACCGCGCGCGATAATATCGGCAACATTGCCGCCGCGTCACCCTTTTCTCTTATTATTGATAACATACCGCCTGTAATCAATCTAATTTCTTCAATGGAGACCGAAATATATCTGTCGGAATATGATCTGAGAGCTGAAATAATTGACGACAACCTTGATAAGGTTACTTTGACCAATAATGAACAGATTATTCATTCGGACTCAACAGGCGCAGGAATATTTACCGGTACGATCAGACTTTTATCGGGATCTAATAATCTTGTAATAAAGGCGAAGGATAAAGCCGGCAATTTCAGTCTGCTCAACTTATCAATAATTGCACATATCGTTCCCAACACCGGTTTAATTAGTCAATGTCTTAACGGGCCCAATCCGTTTGCTCCGCAAAAAGAATTAACCGGGTCATTTTCTACTCTCGGTAAGGGGATGGTCTTTAGCTATGCTCTGAATCAGCCATCAGATGTGGTGATCAGGATATATGATATTACCGGCACGCAGATTTGGAGTAAAAAGATCGGTAACACCGCAGCGGGCGTAACCGCCTGGAACGGGATCGATCATTTTGGCCGGATCAGTGACCGGGGGATTTATCCATACATATTTTCCGCAACAAGTGGAGATATTACCGAATCACGGCGGGGAACTATTCTAATAAGCCCCACTGCCGAATAATACAACAGGAATAGTCCGGAGCAAGATCTTAATATCCAGCCACAAAGACCAATTTTCAATATAATAAATATCCAGACGAACCATATCGTCAAATGGTAACAACGAACGGCCTGCGACCTGCCAAGGACCGGTGATGCCCGGTCTTACTCTTAATCGTTTTTTATGCCAGGCAGAATATTTCTCGACTTCACGAGGAAGCGGCGGTCGGGGTCCGACCAGGCTCATCTGACCAAACAAGACATTAAAAAGTTGAGGCAATTCATCGACACTAAAGCGTCTCATAAATTTGCCTAAGGGGGTCATCCGGGGATCATTCTTTATCTTAAACAGATTCCCCTCGGCTTCGGACTTATCTTTTAGCTCAGCCAACATCTCTTCGGCATTGGCCACCATCGAACGGAATTTAAACATCGGAAATAGTTTTTCATCAAGTCCAACCCGGTTATGATTAAAAAGTATCGGACCAGGTGATGTCAGCTTGACTAGAAGACCAAAAACAAGATAAATCGGAGAGATCAGCAAGATTCCGGTCAGAGAAAGAAGGACATCGGCACTTCTTTTAACAGCAGCATTAAACCCCTGCAGGCGGATCTCCGAAACAGTTAACAGAGGGACCCCGGCTATTTCATCGGCGTCGATTCGACTGGCGATCAACTCTAAAATACCCGGGACTAGTTTAAATTGAACCTTGAAACGTTCACATTCAGTAATAATATCAAGGACTCGATCAGCTTCAATATGAGTAATGGCGATGATGACCTCTTCAACCTGATGTTCAACGATCATCTCTTTTACCCTCTCTAAACCGCCAAAAACAGGGAGGCCAAAATAGCTCCGACCGGTTTTTGCCGGATCATCGTCCAAAAATCCGACCACCCGATAACCGTGAGCCAGGTTAGATGTTAATTTCTTAGCTAAAAGTTGCCCCATCTCTCCGGCTCCGATCAACAAGGTATTCTTCAATCCCCACCCCATTTTTCGGACCCCGGACTTGATCAGATACGAAGCAATACGCCTGACCGCCAACAAAACAAAGCTGATCCACCAGGCATTGGCGATTACCAACCGAGAAAACCAGAAATCTCGATAAAGAAATAACAAGCCAAAGAGAGTTAACGAAGAGAGAGATAACCCTAAAAAGAGATTGGCCAGATCGTCAATTAACGCCGTCTCTCGTTTGCTCTCGTAGAGACCGATCAACTTAAAAATGGCCAGCCAGGTTAAAGTGACGAAAACCAAGACACTTAAATATTGTTCAAATATCGGCAATGAATCGGGTGTAATAAAGATGAGAATATGAAAACGAAAGAAATAGGCCAAGACAAAAGCAAGATTTACTAAAAACGCATCAAACAGGATATTCAATATCATTTCAATTGCCCCAAGAACTCACGAGCCTCGGTATTTCTCGGATCTCGCATTAATGCATCCTGCAGAGCACTGTATGCTTCATCCGCTCGGCCCAGTCCCTTTAGTGCCTTCGCTTTGATAATATAGCCGACCACCGGTTTTTCCTGATGACGCAACATTCGATTGGCAATTTTTAAAGCTTGCGGCGCTAATCCTTTATTAAGATAAGCTCGCGCTACAACTTCCTGTACAACAACATTGTCGGAATATTTTTTCAAAGCCCGTTCAAACACAGCCAGAGTTTCCGCCGGTCGGCCTAGTTTTACATTTACCGCTGCCAGGCGATTCATCGGATCGATTAGATTTGGATTAATAAAAAATGTTCTCTCGTAATTGTCGGCCGCTTCGGCCAACTTCCCCTGGCTTTCATAAACCGCGCCCAAAAGCTGGAAAACCTCGGCATAATATGGATCGATCTTGATCGCAATCCGGGCCAACTCTTCTGCCTTAACAAGATCATTTCTGATCAGATAAATTCTGGCGAGAATAAAGAAATTATCAGCATTATACGGGTCGATCTTGATCCCATATTCCAAAGTCTCAATCGCTTTTTGTAACTGTATAGGGTCTTTAAATTGAGAACTATTTAAATAGGCAATGCCCAAATGAGAAACCGTCCCCCCCTCATAAGGGTAGACCTTTAATGATTTCTCATAATCCTGGATAGACAGATCAAGTCGCCGAATCTGCTCCTTGGTTTTACCAGACTTAAAATAGATATCGCCATAAAAGGAGAGAAAAGATACGTAGGTCAATATGGCGGCAACCACAAGAACTCCGGCAATTGCCAACCAGGGGAATTCTTGCCAGTTAAATGGAGATGGCTCTTCCTGAGAGGGATAATTGCCAATAACCATCACTAGCGCCCAATTGACCCAAAAAAGTGAAGTAATGGCCACTACCCCAAAACTAAACTGATTTTGGATCAGAAAAGCCAGCGCCGCCGCAATTAACCCGGCGACAATCAACGCCTCGGGTTTATCAAGCTGCCTGGTCTTGAGCCAGCCGGTCTTGAAGAATGTATACAACAGCCAGAGGAAGACAAATAAGGTAACGAGTCCTTTTGTAACTGCAACATCGAAGGTTTCGTTATGACAACGGTCCTGCTTAACATGAAATGCCTCTTTAAATCTAAAAAGATCGGTCTCATAGCGAGGAAAGACCATTTTTAATACTTCGGGCCCAACGCCAAAAATTGGATAGTCCACAAGTATGTTGAAAGCGCTCTTCCACGATTCCCCACGTGAACCGGCCGCTCCTTTTAGTTCTAATTTTGAATCGTCAATTTCATCATCGTCCGTTTGCGCGACATCACTCTTGTCAGTTGTGACTTCAGCGGTAAAACGTTCAAAAGGAGAGAACTGAGGATCGATCATAGTGATCCCCGATATCAAGACAATTATTGAGCCGAGAATAAAGATCTTGCGACGATTATCGAACAACATCTGACGACCTGCGGCCAGAGTAAAAAGAACACCTCCGGTGAATAGCCCCATATACCCACCACGACTCTGGGTATATAAAATTGAAACATACGCTAAAACAAGCCCCAGCCCCAGAATAACGTTAATTATTATTGGCGAGAGTTTGTGATAATTAAAGGTAAAAAGCAAAGAGCAAAACGTGATCAGCCCAAACATAAAATACCAGACAAATACCTGATGCGCTTCCAAATTATATATCATGATGAGAAAGAGTAACTGAGCCGCCACAAAATATGCAACAATTTGTAGTTGCTCAGGGATTGAAGTTTTATGGTCATGTTTGGGCATCATAAACAATGGCAGAATCATGAAAAAAGTCAGCAGCATATAGGCAGCCAAGAAGTTAGGTTGGCCGATAGTTCCAATTACTCGCTGCCAAGTAACAACCCCACCCCACATATAGGGATCGACTCCGTGACGCTGGATAACGGAGTAAACGGCCATCAAGGTTGTAGACGAGGCAAGCGTAATTATGATTCGTTTGACCTGATCCAAATTATAGACATAATTTGTGACCGTAAAAAAGAAAAGGGCAAAGAGATACCAGCTTGTTAGCCCTTCATAACGGCCATAAAATCCCGCAAAACTGGTGTAAACATGGACCGAAGTTAAAGTGGCGATCGTTGTTCCCAAAAGATAGGTGACGACAGGCCAGTCGAGTATGGAGCGGAAGAAAAAATGCTTTTTGCTGATAATTATTTTCAGCGACCAGAGCGATAAAATGATTATCCCGAATAAACGCATCCAGGCGGTCTTGGTGCCGGAAAAAACAATCCCTAAACGACGGTCAAATATAGTCGGCACCAAAAAGATCACAATCAGAATCATCAGTTCCATCAAAAAACCAAAAAGACGGCTATCTTGCCAATTGTTGGTTGTAATTTTCATTAGCCCTTGACCTTCTGCTGTAATCTGGCCAGATCGGCCTCAACCATCATTTTAACCAAACCGGCAAAATCTACTTTTGGTTTCCAGCCCAGCTGAGCCTCTGCCTTGCGATAATCACCAAGGAGCAAAAAGACCTCCGCCGGACGATAAAACGTTTTATCATTAACAACATAATCTTGCCAATTGAGCCCAACTACATTAAAAGCCTGCTCAGCAAACTGCTTGACGGAATAAGTTGCCCCCGTTGCAATCACATAATCTTCAGGGCTCTTCTGTTGGAGCATTCGCCACATTGCCTCGACATAATCACCGGCAAAGCCCCAATCTCTTTTAGCCTCAAGATTACCTAGTTTTAAATCTTTAGCTAAGCCGAGCTTGATACGGGCAACAGCATTAGTAATCTTTCTAGTCACAAACTCAAACCCCCGGCGTGGAGATTCATGGTTAAACAGGATCCCGCTGCAGGCAAAAAGGCCGTAAGATTCACGAAAGTTTTGCGTGATATGATAACCACAAACCTTGGAGATCCCATAGGGGGACCGAGGATGGAAAGGAGTCTCTTCATTCTGCGGTGAAATCTTTGTTAAGCCAAACATTTCACTGGAACCGGCAAAATAAAAGCGGCACTTGGGTGCCTTTTCTTTGATCGCCGAAATGATATACAATGTCCCATCAATATTGGATTTAAATGTTGAGAATTCATCGTCAAAAGAATAATCAACAAAACTTTGCGCGGCTAAATGATAACACTCGTCAGGTTTGACCTTTTCGACAACGCGAAATAAACTGGCATAACTTTCCAGTGAGGCCGGATGAAGCTTGATCGAGTCTAACAAGTGTCTGATACGCCAGAGTCTATGTTCGGGATCTTCCAGAGCAACTCGCCTGACAATGCCATGCACCTCATATCCCTTGGCCAACAACAGCTCGGCCAGATAAGAGCCGTCCTGTCCGGTTATTCCTGTGATCAATGCTTTCTTCATTTTTCACTTCCCCTTATTTTACTTTCAACATAATCTTTCATCTTAGCCTTGAAAATCTCTTTACTAAAAGTTAAAGCATGCTCTCTGATCAATTCTTTCTTAAAGACCTTAAACATAAATTTGTTAACCGTCGCCACCAACGCCTGAGCAGTTTGGGGAGCAAAAAACATCCCTGTTACCCCATCAACGACAGTCTCCCTGGCCCCGCCTGCCTGAAAAGCTATTACCGGCCGGCCGGAGGCCATCGCCTCGAGTGGCACGATACCAAAATCCTCTTCACCCGGAAAGATCAGCGCCCGACACTCAGCATAATACTCGGCAATAACTTTATCCGGCAACCGACCCAAAAACTCGATATTGGCATTGGCCAGATTCTTAAGCCTTTTCAACTCCGGGCCACTGCCGATAATTTTGAGAGGCAAATCCAACTCGTTAAAAGCCTCGATCACCAGATCAATTCGCTTATAGGCGTTTAACCGGGAAACCACCAGAAAATAATCGCTATCAACAGCTGATAACGAAAACTTGCCTGTTTCTACCGGTGGAAAAATTATATCAGATTTAAGACGGTATGTCTCATCGATCCGGTCGGCAATCGTCTTTGAGATCGCCACAAAATGATCAACATTATTATTCGTCTCCAGATCCCATTTCTTCAATGGGGCCAATACCAGGGGCAAGATGCTTTTCAATATTGGATTATAGTTTTCCCGCTCAACATAATTTTGATAGCGCCAGACAAAGCGCATCGGGGAATAACAATAACAAATATGCAATTGACCGGGATTTCGCTTGACCCCTTTGGCCCAGGCCGAGCTAGAGGAAATTATTACATCAAACTCACTTAGATCAAAACTTTCGAAAGCTAATGGATAAAACAGCAGGTACCACTTGAAGAAACGAAAAACAAAAGGGATTTTCTGCATAAAAGAGGTGCGGATATCCATCCGACGAAATCCGGCCGGCATCCGCTGCTCGTCATAAATGGAGGTAAATATCGGCGCCTCCGGAAAAATCTCGTGCAACGCCTGAACACACCGCTCTGCCCCACCAAACTGATTTAAATAATCATGAACGATTGCAACTCTCACAAATAACCTTTCTCCTGTAAATATGCTTTAAGAGCCTCCGGCCAGGGACGCATGTTATCTAATCCGATCCTTGCTAGGTGTTCATTCTGCATAGCCGAAAAAGCCGGCCTTTTGGCAACAGCAGGAAAATTAGCGGCTGTTGTCTTGGTCACAACAACACTTTGACCTAATAATTGAAATATCTTTACGGCAAAATCATACCAGGAACAGTAGCCGTGATTGACAATATGATACAAGCCGTATTTTTTTGTCCTGATCAGCCGGTTAATCGCGCCGGCCAGATCAAGGGAATATGTCGGAGAAACTATTTCATCTGTGACAACCGCCAATTCAGGTCGAACTTTGGCCCGTTCAACCATCCCATCAACAAAATTCCCTCCCCCCTTCCCCAGGCAACCAGCAACCCCATACAGTCCGGTCGTCCGGACAATAAAATGTTCATTGATCGACGCAGCAACATTCATTTCTCCGGCTAGTTTTGAGGCGCCATAAACAGAGAGCGGATTCGGCTGGTCGGATTCAACGTATGGCGATCCCTTTTTGCCATCAAAGACATAATCTGTGGAGATATGGACTAACGTAGCTCCGATTTGCCTACATATTTTGGCTAAACTTAAAGGAGCTTCAGCATTAAGAGAAAAAGCTACTTCCTTCATTTCTTCAGATTTATCAACATCATTATATGCAGCTGTGTTGATCACAATATCCGGAGAATAGTTGGCTAATACCTCTGCACTTTGCTCAGTATTAGTGATATCGATATCTTTGATTGTAAGAGGGATTTGCTCGTCTTGGGGGATAACCTTGCAGAGGTCAGTACCAAGCTGCCCATCGGCTCCAATAATCAGGATCGTCATCATCTAGATTTAACCTGATAAAACTTTCGCTTCCCGACTTGAATAGTTCGAACTTTATCAAGTTTAATACTTAGTTGCTCATCCATAATAACATCCCCGTCAATTCTTACGCCACCTTGCTTAACTAAACGTCTGGCCTCGGCTTTTGAGCCGGCGAATTCGACTAACACGATAAGATCTGCTATGGAAATTTCTTTTTCCGCTAATACTTTCAAAGGAATATTTTGCGGCTGGTTTTTATTCGCAAAGACAGAAGAGAATTCAGCTTCGGCTTTTTGAGCTGCTTTTTCATTATGGAAACGACCAACCAATATTTTTGCCAGCTTGACCTTGGCATCGCGCGGATGCATCACTTTAACTTCATCAAGCGAGACATTAGTTAATAACTCATAATAGCGGAGCATCATCGCATCGGAGATCGACATGGTCTTACCAAAAATCTCTTTAGCCGGCTCAGTCACACCAATATAATTATCCAGAGATTTGGACATTTTTTTAACCCCATCGGTCCCTTCTAACAAAGGCATAGTGATAACAACTTGAGGCTCTTGTTTGTCTTTTTGCTGCAGCGTCCGCCCCATCAATAAATTAAACTTCTGGTCAGTCCCCCCGATTTCGATATCAGCCTTCAAGTGAACAGAATCGTGGCCCTGTAAAAGCGGGTAAATAAACTCGACAACAGAGATATCTTTCTCCGCTTCAAAGCGGGCAGAGAAATCGTTCCTCTCCAGCATTCTGGCCACAGTATATTGAGAAGAAAGCTTAAAGACATCGGTCAAATCCATTTTCTTTAACCATTGAGAATTGTAAACGACTTTGGTTTTTCGTTTATCCAGGATCTTAAAAACCTGCTGTTGGTATGATTTCGCATTCTTTTTGACCTCCGCATCAGAAAGCGAAGGTCTGGTCTCCGACTTACCGGAAGGATCGCCAATTTTGGCGGTAAAATCACCGATTAAAAAGATAACTTCGTGACCCAAGTCCTGAAACTGCCTAAGTTTATTTAATATGACTGTATGACCAAGATGAATATCCGGCGCCGAAGGATCGGCCCCCCATTTAATCTTTAGAGGTCTCCCCTGCTGCAGTTTTTTTATCAGCTCAGGTTCAGGAATAAGCTCAACAATTCCCCGCTTGATGACAGCTAATTGTTCGTCTGCACTTTTCATTGACAGCCCATCCTCTCCAAAACTTTCTCAATAACTTCGCGCGGCACATCGTCTTTAATCACCACATGGCCGATCTTATCGGGCAAAACAAAATGGAGCTTCCCTTCCCTAACCTTTTTGTCCAAGCCAATAGCAGTTAAAACATCAGAGCAGCTGACTTTTTCGATTTTCGTTGGCAAACATAATTTTTGTAATAGCTCGGTAATTCGCTCAACCGCATTCTGGTCAAGCATATTTAGCTCGCTAGATATCTTGGCCGCCGCCACCATCCCGACCGCCACCGCTTCACCATGATTGTACGTCTGATAACCGGTGTTTGTTTCCAAGGCATGGCCAATTGTATGACCAAAATTAAGGATCATTCGATAAACCGCCTCTTTTTCATCCTTCTCCACCACTTTTGCCTTAACTTGCGCAGATTCCTTAACAATTGTCTGCCAAACTTTCAACGCGGCTCGCAAAGTATCGGGAGCTTTGAAAGCATTAGTATTCAAATGATGGGCGTTAGCCTCCAGAAATTTAAAGAAATCGGCATCGGCGATTACTCCGTACTTTACCACTTCGGCCAGACCGGTCTGCAACTCTCTCTCAGGCAAAGTTGTTAAAGTTTTGATATCGATATAAACCAATTTGGGCTGATAAAAAGCACCGATAAGATTTTTCCCTTTTGGATGATTAACTCCTGTTTTTCCACCAATCGATGCATCAACCTGGGCCAGCAGCGTTGTTGGCACTTGAATATAGTTGATCCCTCTCATATAGGTAGCCGCGACAAACCCGGCGATATCACCGATTACTCCGCCACCAAAAGCAATGAGCACCGAATCGCGATGAGCAGAAAAATCAACCAATTTATCAATTATCTTCATCGCTTCAGCGACATTTTTAAATTGTTCTCCCCGGGGAATCTCAATAATTTTGGGATCGAGACTTGATAAACCACTGAGCAAGGCCTCCCCATGGAGCTCTCGAACCTTGGCATCGGTGATCACAAAAACCTCTTTGCCAAATTGTTTCTGGGCAAGAAGAAAGCCTAATTGGTCGAGAAATCCGGAGCCGACAACAATCGAATAACTCTTTTCTTTTAAATTTACGTTGATTCTATCCATTGTTTTATCCTTTCTACCCCTTCATCAATAGTTAGCCGGCTGGTATCCACCGTCAGATCGGCAGCAGATCTGTATATCGGCTCACGTGTTGCCAACCTCTCTTTGATTTCATGCAAAGGGTCAGCCACTTTCAATAAAGGTCTATGAGCTTCACGTTTGATCCTCTCATAAACAACTTCGGGCTCGGCCCAAAGGAGAACAAGCGAACCGATCTCTTTTAGCATTTTAACATTTTCCGGACGTAAAACCATCCCTCCACCGGTCGAAATAACAAAATTATCATAATCCTGAAGAGTGGTTAAGATTGTTGACTCCAGATCGCGGAAATATTGCTCACCCCGTTTGCTAAAGATATCATTTATCGACTTCTTTTCTGTCTTGACGATCAATTCATCCGTATCGAGATAATCCATTTGCAACTGATCTGCCAAGCGTTGCCCAACAGCTGTTTTTCCGGCCCCCATAAACCCGATTAATACTATGTTTGTCATATCTTTTATTTGCGCCCGGCGAGAATCTTACGTCAACTATCCATTATCTCTAAAGCACCCTCAAGCCAACCTTTAATTTTAACCATCAAATCAACACTACTTATTCTAATCGCACAAGTGCCATTATACAACTTATTTCTTCGATGCTTAGTTATTGAAGGTTTAATATATGGTTTTATGAACCTATCCTCTGAAACGCCGGTTATCCCTGACCAGTAGTGCCGCCATTTATCATTTACTTGAAGAGAATGAATAAATACTAATATTCTAAATTTTTCTTCGGGTACGACGCAAATCTCCCGAAACCAACACATCATCAACTTTATCATCCTTGGATCAGAATTGGTAAAAGCTACTGTGCTCCCATTTTTTGTTCCTTCAGCCCAATATAGCATTAGGCCAACCAAAAACAGAGACTTTTTAAACAGCTCGCCTACATTGGCTTTAGCTTCCTTAAAGATTATGTTTTGTCTATTTAAAGCCTTAGCCTGATTAGCTTTTGCGCCAGCATATCTAGATTTAGCTCTTCCCCGCAATTTCTTTTTCTGCTCATTCGTTATTGGAATACTTTTCAGCCACTTACTAAGAGTTCCCTTCGAAACACTAAGAATACTAAGTATATCCGAATAACTAGCACCCTGTTCTCGCAATTTAACAGCTTGTTGTTTTTCTCTATATTTCATAATAATAAAAAAGAATGCCCCCGACACGATTCGAACGTGCGACCTAGCGATTAGGAATCGCTCGCTCTATCCATCTGAGCTACGGGGGCAATTCACACATCTATTCTAACATAAACTTTTTCACCGCTTGGGTAATAATCGATTGTAAATCCGCCTGTTTTTTTACAAAGGACGGAGCTTTCGGATACAAACCTAATAAGTCATATAAGACTACGACCTTCCCATCACATTTATCCCCAGCCCCACAACCGATTGTCGGGACCTTAACAGACTTGGTCACCTCTGCCGCCAAGTCATCGGGGACCATTTCCAGAACAATAGCAAAAACACCGGCTTGTTCCAAAGCCTTTGCCTGTTCAACGATCTCCGGCGACTTTTGTTTTTTGTATTCTATGGCTGTCTGTGGCAACAACCCCAGATGTCCCATCACCGGTATCCCCAAAGCCACGATCTCCTTGATCCCCACGATCACCATCCCCTCGACCTTTACAGCTTCTGCTCCAGCCGAAATCAGAGCTTGCGCATTTTCAACAGGATTCTTCATCGCCCCAAACGGCATATCGGCGACAACCAAAGCTCTTTCAACTCCTCGGCAAACAGCCTTCGTATGATGAACCATATCAGCCATGGTTACCCCATGGGTATTATCGTCCCCCATCACAACATTGCCCAAAGAATCACCAACTAAAATCATATCCAATCCGGCTTCATCCAATATTTTGGCAAAAGAATAATCGTAAGCGGTTAGCATAGACAATTTTCGATGTTGAGATTTCGACGTTTGGATTTCGCGCGGAGTTACTTTTGCCATATTTTTAGCGGATTAAATTTAAGATGAAAAATATCGGTTTTTAACTTTTCCTTTTCCACCTTATAAAGAGAAAACAGTTTCTCTTCCAGCTGATCCTTGGTCAGATATCTGGTTAGAAAACCATTTTCCGCTAAAGAGATTATCCCTGTTTTTTCGGAGACGACAATAGCCAA
>JBDRIF010000106.1:0-6864 GCA_043816125.1 bacterium | reverse complement strand
GTAAAATATAGGGTATATGAAGAATGTTTGAATAATATTGTTGTCACGCATTTTCCTAGGTATACGATTGATATGAATTTGCCTTCAGGGAAATCGATCTTTGACAAAATGGGCTTAGATTATGAGGAATTAAGAATAAGCCCGCATCCAGTGAGCCATATTCGAGATTATTACAGAAAACAACTGTCTGAAGGTGAAGAATTATGGTGGATGGACAATGAATCATCTAGTGACCCTGTAATAAAGAACTTTAATACTCTCTCTCGGGAGAAGCAGGAACAATTCATCATTGATTCAATGATTTTATTTCCAGAGATATTTGGAAGCAGCGGCACTAAGTTTTCAAGACCTTCGGCCTATTTATTTACTGAGTTTAACGCGATTTCGTCAAATATGAGGGATAAATTTTCTGCGGGAGGACAAGCGACGGTAGAAATTAACGGAGTTCCGATTAAAATACCAAGAATTTTGCATAAAATGTTACTTAAGTCAAAAGAGATAAAGGAAGCGATCAACTCAATAAATAAAGATAAGCTGTTACATTATTGGCGAGTTGATGAGATTACTTCCCCCGCTCTTAAGCAATGGAAGAATATTCTTAATTCAAAATCTTCTTGGGCTAAGGGCAAAATACCGACATCAGATGTTTTTGACTTTGGCTTGAATGCGTAAAAGATACAAAAACTATCTAGGTAGAAACTTTAAGAAGAAACGTTCTCGGGATAAAATATCAAAAAAACACAGATCTAGTGTAATGTCGAAAATTAGATCTAAGAACACCAACTTCGAAGCCTCTTTTATTGGAACTCTAAGAAAAAATGTAAAGGTTCGTTTTTCCACACACATCAGGTCGATTAAGGGAAATCCTGACATAGTATTTAAGAAGAGTCGCCTTTGTATTTTTGTTGATAGCGACTTTTGGCATGGCTGGCAGTATCCTCGGTGGAAGCATCTAATGAAAAATGATTTTTGGCGAAATAAAATAGTCAATACTAGAAAAAGGGATAGGAAAACGACTCAGTATCTAAGACGACAGGGGTGGAGAGTTTTGCGAATTTGGGAGCACTCGATAAGAATATTCCCCTTGAAGCAAATTGCTAAGATTTCTGATTTGTTGGGTTGATTCAGCGGGCGCCATTTATTAGAGTGGGGCTCCTGGTACGCGCCCGCTGAGCAAGGGAATAGTGTTGGGAATAATCAGAGGGAGCTGCCGGGAGAGGGGCGAAAAGGTTCGGAAAGGAACAGGTCGGGCCAATTTTTTTTATTCCCAAAAAAATTGGACTTTTTGACGAACGCAGTGAGGAAAAAAGGCAGCTGCCCCAGCAGCTGCAGGGAATGATTTGAAAGGTATTTTTCGCCGAGCAGAGCGAGGAAAAGCGAGCGGAAGAAAAATACCATGTCTTTTTGCCGCTGCCCCAGCAGCGCAAAAAACAAATCCTTCCCTCTCCACCAGTTTTTTCTTTTATAAATCAGACGGCTCACGTGCGCCGGAGGCGCATTCAAATCCTTAGCCTGAGCTTGTCGAAGGACTCCCCTCTCCATTTAACTTTTATGCTAAAATATCCTCATGAAGAAGCTCAATTTATTGCAACCGGTCTACCTCGCCTTACTCCTAACCATGTTCATCCTCCCCTACTTCAGCGCCCCTGGGTATTCGATTATCAAGAACACGACAAGCCATCTGGGAGCACAGGCAACGCCGAACGCCTGGATTATGAATCTGATATTCATCCTCCTCGGCTTAAGCACAATTATCGACGGCTGGAGGCACCTGAAAGAATTTTGGTTTCAAAAAATAGTACTAACAGTTTTTGGCCTGGCGCTAATTGGGACGGCCTTCTTTCGACATGCCCCAATCACCACCGGAATTCCGTTTGACCGGTTGGCAGACGAGTGGCACTCTAATCTGGCCAGTCTGACCGGCTTTTCGTTCACCCTCCTGGCGATCTCGTCGGCATTTATTGTCAAGAAACCGAGGCAGAGAATATTGGCTTTGGCGGTCGGAATTGGAGCAACAATCTTGTCGCTCCTCTTCTTCACCCTCCCCGCCTACGCCGGCCTCTGGCAGAGGCTGATTTTTATCTTTTCATTTGCCTGGCTAATTTACTTTTTTAACGCCGATTATCTTCTCCGCAGACAAATTTAAACCTCGCCCATCTTTTTCTTTCCCTTTATGATTAAATATTGGTAGAATAAATAAGATTGAATAGGAGGGAAAGAATGAAAAGAGTAATTAGTCTCCTTATTGTCTCGGCTTTTTGTTTGAGCAGTTTGGCGTTGGCACAAGAAAATCCCAGAGAAGAATCGTGGGGTTTGGAATTTGATCTAGGAATGTCTTCGTATACAAAAAACTTCATTCCAAATTACGCCGGACTCTCTCTGGGCCTGGGCCTAGCATATAAAAGCCCCTTTATCCGAGAAGGTTTAAGCGGTCGGGTCGCCTATATCCACAATCTAGTTCCGGCCGGCTATCCCTGGAGCGTACGTAACAATACAATCAAGACCAATCTGATCGAAGCGGGGGTTGAATACGAAAAGAACAGAATGATTGTCGGCGGAGGAACTAGTATGTCGTTTGGCATGGAAGACAGCGCATTATCATCGGGAACATATATTACCGGTCTCGTTGGTATCCATGCCTATTTGCTGATCAGGGATTTAATTCTTGATCGGACAGTCGGGGGAAAACTGACCATCTTGCCGGCAAATCTTTCTGTCGGAGCAACTATCCAATCAGCCAGTTTGATCACGTTGAACCTGGTTATTAGATAAAATTGCTCCGAGTTCTGTCAAAATGCACTGGATTAAGTATCTCGCGAGGAACCAGCCCCATTCCGAGCCGGCCGTTAGCTTCCTGATATAAAGCCCAAAATCCATCTAAAATCCGATCACTCTCGGGATCGCCGGTCTCAACGATCGGCGGTTTGCGCATTAAGCCGACCATTCGTCGTATCCCGTCAACAGTCCCCCCTTCGGCCATCTCCAACTTTAACAGGGTAAGGGCCACAAAGGTGTGCTGGTTGCTTAAGTATTGTTTCAGAGCGGGGAGTTTTTCCTCCGGGACTTGCCCGGAGAGATAAGCCGACTCCGCAGACAATAATCTTGGCGGGCTAAACGCTTCAGGACAAGAGGTAAGATAAACAGACCACCCTTCGCCGGCGGCGCTGATTCCGATCTTGATTCCAGGTTCCTGCAGATCAAACCCCTCCTTGTCTTCTAAGCCGGCCTGACTAATAACGTCATGAGCAAAAGCGCCGTACAAAGATCCGCAGATCTCGTGCGCCATGATCGAAGTAGTAGGAAAAGTCTCTTTAAGCTCTTCCAGCGCCGGTCGGTTATAATAGACTTTGAAGAAGAGCCCTCCGTCCCTGATTACCGAGTGGACAAAAGCCGGATTACGGACTAAGTTGTCACTATCGGGCATGGCAGGATTACAATCAAGGGAAGCTTGTCTGTATTCCGGCGCCTCGAGGACTTCAACTTCGTGCGGCCTTAGCTTCGGCCCGCCGATCGAACCGACCGCCTGCTGGATCTGTTGAGAGGTCATTTCGTGAGCCTCCCGAATAGCCCCGGCCTCATAGCTGTTAAGATTTTTTCCTACCACATCACGCAACAAAGCCGGCATCACCAATCGATATTGGCGCCCGGCCCACGGCAGGATCATTACGTTTAATTTCATTTTCCCCTTGCTCTCCTACAATATATATCGACAGAAATCGAGCGGGATTTCAGCTATTGAAATGTTCTGCCGGCGCAGATAAATAGACCTTGAGCCGGCCTGCGGTTCATAACCATTCCTCCTTTATTATGAATAGATAATTCACGCTTTTGTCAACACAATCGTGAAATGAAGCGATTTAACCCTATGTTTTCTCGGTTATTCCGATAAATTGTCCAATCTCTGTTCCCAGATTCCCAGTCCCCCTACAGCCCCAGCGCTTTCAACGCGCCGATGAATCCGAGGCCGTATATTGAGCAGCGGGAAAATGCTCAACTTCTATCTATACATTTCGTAGACTTTTCTATGCGAACGAACGTCTCTCAATAACCAGCCAAGTTTAGGATATTGCTGTTCTACAGACTGGAGAATGGCTTCTTGCTCTTGATTGGTTCGGCCGGCAATCCCATCGAGAACATTATAAACAGTGTCAACAAAAGCATGTTCCGGCGACTGCCATTTAGAAAATATTAAGAACCAAAACATCCCCCGACTAATCATGCTAAATTGGTCAAAATCATCTGGACTTAAGGGCTGAAAATCGCCACTCCCTACCTCCCCAATATGATGCTCTATCTTGGCAGGACGCATCAGCAGAAGATCGGGACAACGCATCCGTCTAACAATATAATCCATGATTACCTTATTCGATTGCTCAAGGGGAAACAAAGGATGAGCCAAAGCCTTCCCGATTCCATTACCCAGACATTTGCGAGCAAATCTTACTGCCTCACTCCCTGATAACAGCGGGCTAGCCAGCTGCCAAATTTCATCAACTTCCAGCAGGTCGACTTTTCCCTGGCGGACAGCTTGATGGACAACGGGGATATCTCCGGCATCCGCACCATAAGTACAATCATGCGAAAAGCGATCGAGATGGCTATCCTTGGTCGGCCTTTCTCGATGGGAGCAAGGGCTAGGGAACGGGTTACGGACAATTTTTGTTAAGATTTTTTCATACTTTTCCGGCCCCAATTCTTTCCATTGCTCAGAAGTAGTATCAATTGCCACTAATCCGACATGGCGCAATCTTTTAGTCAGTGGAGGAGATATTTCCAGAGGCGTTCCTTGCGGCTTGGCTGTTTCAACGATGGTACCGTTAGGCAATTGGGCCAAAGCAACTGCTACTTCCTGCACCTTCGGAGCTCGGCCATATCGTCCGTAGCCCAAAGTTGTCACTTGGCTTAGATTAAAATGAAATGTAACCATCCGCTCGTCCCTCCTGCATAGTATCGTTATTAATAAAAGAAAATTTCATTGGGATCAAAAGAGATGTTACACGAAAAAGTGTCCGCTCAAGCGATTATGCGCCTTATGCCTCCCCAATATCTTCTACCCACAGCTTGGGGTTCTTAGCAATAAAATCAACCATTCATGCCCATAACGATTTTGTCTGTAGTGAAATTCTCCGCCTAAAATACTGATATATATTTATGAGAAACTTAGCAACTTTGATCGATAGTCGATACCCTCGGGCAACTGCTAGTTACAAAGAAAGAAAACTTATTGATCATTACGAACGGATCCACACCTGCATAAAAGCTGCAGCCCGCCGTGAGGCAAAAACTGTAGTCAGAACAGCAAAAGCCGGTTGGTTTAGAGGGAGTGTTCTATTAGATACTTTCCCCATAATGGCGATGGGCCCACACGAAGATGCTGTTCTTGGCACTTTCCCTCAAGCTCCCGCTACCCCACCCATTCTTGATCAAGAGGCCGGAACCGCCACAGTGACCATGACTATGCACCCTTTTACCGATAGAGAGTTTAGAGTCATGAATGAGTGTCTACCGGAAGTTGAACAAGATCTATCTGATGTTAAGCGAATGTTTGCTTACGACTCAGAAGCAAGAACCAGCCCTATTGAAGTTTGGGACCAAGGCCTGCATCACATGGATGAAATGAGTTATCGTTTTAATTTCCACCAAATGATCCAGCAAGAACTTGGCCGCCTTACCTTACCTGCTGATAGCCTGGTTTGCGATGCCGCGTGTGGCAACGGGACCCTGTTAAGTTCGATTAACAGGAGATTCCCTCACTTAAGACTGACAGGAAACGATTTATCTACCAGAATGGTAGAGCTGGCCAGAAAGGCGAATCCAGACGTAGAAATTCACAATCAAGATATCATTAATCATGGGTTTGCTACTATGGAGACCGTAGATCTAATGATCGCTTGTGGTCTACTAAACGCTACAGTTTTAACTAAAGATGAAGCAATTGGTGCCCTATTAGGCTTTGCCCTGATGGCTAAAGAATATTCATATTTAATGATCACAGGCAAAACTTGGCCCTTATTTACCGGAGACGAATTAATAGAAATCGGCTATTGGCCGGTTTTAAGAACAAAATGGGCCTGGGGAACTTTTTATCCGTTCTATTTATGTATTACACCCAGATCAGTAGAAGTGTCCGAAAACAGAAGGGAGATTATCCCAATTGCTGATGAGCTGATAGCTGAAACAAGATAATACCCCCGCCCTTCGGCCCGCGACTCTGGAGAACTTTGTAGAGATGGCACAGGAGGCAAGAGAAAATCATTACACCTTCCGCAATCGCTTAAAATATGCCTGGCACGGATTCACTTATGGTCTGGAGGTAAGCCGCAAAACCCCTATATTCTTGTTGCCAATAGTGGTTCTAGCCCCCTGGATAGGACTATTGTCTTCTTTATTTTACGGCTTTCGCAATGACGGCAGGCAGATAACAGAAATCGCCCAAAACTATCGGAGATATTATCAGGATTTTCAGCAAGCCGAACTGGAACCGGAGCCGGAAGCAGATCCACTGCTGCAGTAACGCGATTAAGACGATAACTAACTTGCAACATACCAGTCTCTGATCCCCCCATGCGTTTATGGGCGATCCATCCTGAATATTTGGATCCTGTTGGCCTGGTCGCGCTTTGGCGCGAAGCGTTATTGGCATCAAGGCGATCGCCAAGTATCTGGAAAAGATTTGGCAAGAATCTTGCCGCCGCAGTTATTCTTTTAACAGATCAAAGATCGGTCAGGGCCGGACAAAAATTAAGATCGCCGTCTCCCGCGCTGAACTACAAGCGGAATTTGATTGGTTAAAGCAGAAACTAAAAAAGCGGAATCATGAAAAGTTTCAGGCGTTGCGACAAGTTAAGAATATCAGACGGAATG
>JBDRIF010000105.1:0-16601 GCA_043816125.1 bacterium | reverse complement strand
CACGCAAGTCGGCTTGAAATAATTGAGGGACCCGTTTTAGGAAAATTAAAGCGGCAAAAGAGAGAATCGAAACCGACAGGCTCCGCATAATAACCCCGGTCAGAGGGCTAATATTTCCTTTGAGTCCGATCTTTTCAATTACCGGTGCTATCCCCCAAAGGACGGCTGTTATTAAAGCGAAGAAAAAACTGAACATCTTATCGCCCCCCCTAATCTAGTCAGTAACTAACGGATGCAGACTAGTCTAACAGAGTGAGTCCTGGCTTTCCAGTTGTCAGAAAATTATTTCCCCTGACTGATAGCCGCCACATCCGCTTCAACTTCGCCTATCGGCTTGATGGCAAACTTATCAACCAGCACCTTAGCCACATTAGCCGAGAGAAAAGCCGGCAAAGTTGGCCCCAACCTGATACCTTTGACCCCCAGAGAAAGCAAAGCCAATAATACTATTACCGCTTTCTGCTCATACCAGGCCAGGTCAAAAGAGAGCGGCAGATCATTAACACTCTTCAAGCCAAAAGCCTTAACCAGTGCCTGGGCGATCACAACCAATGAATAGGAATCATTACACTGACCGGCATCAATTACCCGCGGGATACCGCCAATGTCACCAAGATCAAGCATGTTATAGCGAAACTTGGCGCAACCAGCTGTAAGAACAACCGTATCCTTGGGTAGTTTTTCCGCGACCTGAGTAAAATAGTCACGAGATTTATGACGGCCGTCACAACCAGCCATAACGACAAATCTCTTAATCGCCCCGCTCTTGACCGCTGCCACAATATTGTCTGCCAATTGCATAACCTGATTATGAGCCAAACCGATTGGGATTTTTTTGCCCGGCCGGTCTTCCAGTCCGCCTAGCTCCAACGCTTTGGCAACGACTTCAGAAAAATCTTTTGATTTGCCCTTTTCCCGATCCGCAATATGTTTGAGCCCCGGCCAAGCCACTAAACCAGTAGAAAAAATCCGATCTTTATAGCTGTCCCGTGGTTTTTGCAAACAATTGGTAGTCATCACAATCGCGCCGTTAAAATCCTCAAACTCTTTTTGCTGGTTATACCAGGAGCTCCCATAATTTCCGGCCAGATGAGGATATTTTTTCAAAGCAGGATAGGCATTTGCCGGCAGCATCTCACCGTGGGTGTAGACATTTACCCCTTTGCCGTCAGTCTGTTTCAGAATTTCTTCCAAATCCAACAGATCATGACCGCTAACTAAAATCGCCGGACCTTCTTTTGTCCCGGTCGTAACCTCAGTCAGCTCCGGATGACCAAACTTGTCAGTATTGGCCTTATCCAGCAACGCCATGGCCACCACCCCCATCTCGCCGGTTTTTAACACTAGCGGTAAAAGCTCATCAACCGTTAAATCCTTAAGCAGTTTGGCCAATGCCTCTTCAATAAAAACAAATAGCTTCTCATCCTTGCCGCCCAAGACATATGCATGGTCAGCGTAAGCCGCCAGCCCTTTTAAACCATATACAACGAGTTCTTTTAAAGAACGGACATCCTCATCGCTTTCACTCAGAACCCCAACTTTAGTTTCAAACGAGGTCTCGATTTCTCCTTTTATGCTGTCCCGAATCTTAATTGCCTGATGTATCAGCTCATCTATCTTGGCAGGATCGAAATTTACATTGGTAATAGTGGTAAATAAGCCTTCAATCAAAAAGAGATCCACAGATTCAGGTACTGGTTGGCTTGACTGTCGAGCAGCCGTAGCATAATAGCCGATCTCCTTGAGTAAGAGAATCAACTTATCCTGAGCATTAGAAACATCCGCGTTTTTACCGCAAACCCCAGCGATATCACAACCGATCCCTTTTGAAGCTTCCTGGCACTGATAGCAAAACATTTTATTTGTCATTTTTTACATCCACTCCTCTTTTAAAATTTCCCCCTGCAAGCCGACTACAATTGCTTTAAGGGGAATCTTCCGTTTAGCCGCGACAGCGCCGGCCTTAGCCATTTGCATTAAACCGCCACAACAAGGGACTTGCATGATCATAACGGTCAAAGTATTGATCTTGGCCTCATCGATCAGGGCAGTTATCTTATCAACATAGATCTCCTGATCACTGTCCAGCTTGGGACAGGCTATCGCCAGACTTTTGCCTTTCAGGTAATCCTTATGGAAGTCAGCTAAAGCATAGGCCACACAATCAGCGGCCAAAACGACGTCAGCTCTCTTAAAATACGGCGCTGTCGGAGGGACCAAATGCAATTGCACCGGCCATTGCCGTAGTTGCGACTGACGCTTCCCCGTTTGAGGCTCTTCGCTTTCATCTTTTTTTAACTCTTGCACCGCAGCCCCGGGGCAACTGCAAGGAACATTGAACTTTTCATTTTTCAGATTCGGAACTTCAATATTGTGTTTTTTCAAGACTTTCACCGCCTCATTATAAAATTCTGTCTCGCCATGTTCCTGCAAATGGATCAGATGCGCCTTGATCGTATTGGACCCTGCTTTGATAATATTTTCCATCACTACTGCTTCGTTATAAGGTTCAGCCTCACGTTCTTCCACCGTAATCGCCCCTTCCGGGCAATGGCCGATACAAGCCCCCAACCCGTCGCAGAACAGATCGCTGATCAGGCGAACCTTGCCATCAATTACTCTCAATGCCCCTTCCGGACAATTCGGCAAACACAACCCGCAACCGTTACACTTAGCCTCATCAATCTTGATTATTTTTCTTTTAGCCATTTTATCCCCCTTTTCTGTCAGCAATCAGAGAGACAATTGAAATCCCGGCAAACTCTTCCGCCACCTGCTGGCTGATTTGCTTTAATTTAAATCGCAAAGAACAGGTTTTAGTATTGGGACAAATCTTCCCCTGAGTAAAACATTCCACTACATCCAAGCGACCCTGAAAAACTTCGGCCACATCAGAGATAAAAATATCTTTAGGTTTAATGGCCAGCTCAAAACCTCCACTCTTCCCTTTGTATGAACGAAGAATTTTCTTTTTACTCAACTGCTGTGATATTTTGCGCAGAAAGGGTCGTGGAATTTTGAGAGCTTTGGATAATAGGTCGACAGAAAACATTTTTTCCGACCGCTCTGCCATGTAACAGAGCGTTTTAATCGCGTAGTCAGTATCCTTGGTTATCAATTTCATATTTGAATGATACCTTTTTGGTGTCTTTTTGTCAAGCATTTTTTTTAACTGCTATAACAATAAAGTTCAACATAAAGTGAAATTTCACATAAAAGGCAATGATAAACAGACAGGGAGACAACCTTATGATTGCACTACGATATGCCAGATTAGACCACGCTGTGAGCAAGCACCTGAGGGCCGATTCTCGAGGTTACGCCTTTGCCGGTTTTAGCAATAAATACGAACAACAAGGCCTAAGAACTGCTAAAGCCGTTGTCGGCGCACTTGTTTCACGAGAGTGCTGTAAGCAAACTGGCCTGGCTGTTACAGCATTGGAGCTCATGCTTTCACCAAGAGAACTCATTAATCCTTTCGAAGCAAGACGAATTCTCATAAAATTAGGGTTATCACCGAATGCCATCCCAGCAGAAAGATTTCATGACCGACATGGCAATATTGTTCCCGGGCAATTTATTGAAGAAGCAGGCCAAGCTTTTTGGCAGAGTGTTTCTTCGCAATTTTCTGACCGGCAAGACAGAGGCGTCTATGTCATTGGCACAGGTAGTCATTATGACAGGAGATATGCTGGCAGATTTTTTGCGAAACCATTGGACATTAAATGGCTAGTTCAAGATCACTATAATGACTGGAAGCCGGAAAATCAAAGTTTTTCTAATAAATGGAGGGCCGAATTAGAATTAAAGGATCATCAAGTGGCATCTCTGGGAGCGTTTGCCGCCTTATTACTTCTGCCGTCATGGGCCAAAATAGTCCCCGGGGCTCTATTATTACGTTTATTACAAAGTCAGGCAGGTTTATATCTAGGCGCGCACATTCAGGACGAAAAAGCCAGTGAGTTAACAGGCGAGGCACACAGGCGCGCCACATTCATGGACGACTGTTTCCCTGGACATTCAGTTTTAGACTATGACTTTTTTGAAGGCTATAAAGATCCAGAAACTCGGCTCAGGGAAATAGCTGAAACTTGGGGCGGATAAAAAAAACCAGATATTACCGCCTCACAAAAATATCCTTCACAATATCTTCTTCCAAGGCAATCTGTGTCTCTTCCACCTGAATGACAAAGGTCGGGGATTTCTGGTGCATTTTAACTCTGACCCCGGGCGTAATGCCAAATGACATTAATTTATGCAGGCGGGGATGATTATGAGCAAGGACATACGCAACCGTAACCCACTCCCCCATTTCAACCTTATTAAGTGGGACAATCAATGATTCGACCTGCTGACGCGCAGCTACACAACATCGCCCTTCCGGTATCGGCAAACCGTGGGGACAAACAGTCGGATGGCCAAGCAGAGTACAAATAGCTTCGGTAACCTCGTCAGAAACCAGATGTTCAAACTGACAGGCAGGCTCTTCAATGTTATCCTTACCCGCGTCCAAAATATCAGTCAATAAACGTTCCGCCAAGCGGTGCCGTCGGATCAAGCCCCGGGCAGCCTGCTCCCCATTTTCTGTCAACAAAAGATCTTTCCCCTTAATCAGAATTAAACCAGCCTCCTCCATCGGCTTGAGGACATTGGCCAATTTTTCCTGCTCGATCTCCGCCTCAACAACACACAGATCATTTTCTCCCTGCTCTTTTTTCATCCAAATGATCTCCAATATCTCATCAACCTGCTGTTGAGAAACGGAAGATTCTCCCTGCCAGCGATATCCCTTGCCTCCATCTCCACACACAGCCCTTCCCTGACGTATTTGATGTTTTCTTCTCCAGCCAAATCTCATTTTGCCGCCCCCTTTAGTTTTCTCCATACTTTTTTGACCCACTCGATGATCATTGATTCTTCCGCAAACTCATAACCGCAGTGCGGACAGCAGAGCAAGTTGCAATTCTTACCCAGCGGGCAAGCGCCGCATTTGCTGGCTGATTTTTCAAATTTCTTACCACATAGTGGACATGTCATAAAACAATCTCAAAGAAATTAAGGGCCCAATTCAAAACCCCTCCGGTCAGAAAAGAGAACGGAACAATAAAAGCGGTCATCCACAAAGTTGTTTTTAAGCCCCGTTCCTTAATCATCACCAAAAACTGGGCGATACAAGGGACAAACAAGGTGATGGTCACCAGACTGACCACAATCTGATTGGGGGTCAACAACCCCTGTTTAGCCAAAGCAAACAACCCGGCAGCCCCATAATCACGCCGCAAAAAACCGATCAAAAAAGCCTCGGTCGCCTTAGCCGGCAAACCCAAGTAAGTCACAACCAGCGGGCTGGCCAGTTGTTCGATTATTTTTAAGACAGCAAACTTATCCAAGAAGAACAGGATCATTGTGCCGATAATAAACAGAGGGACCGCTTCCCGGAGATACCACTCCAATCGAGCCAGGGTCTTAACAATAATATTGCCAAGCTTGGGGATCCGAAGCGGAGGAATCTCTAAAATAAAGTCTGACGATTTGCCGGGCAAGACCTGCGCCGCTAGCCAACCGACCAGAAGAAAAACAAACAGAACAGTCCCCACCCATATAAAAGTTGCCTGTGGTGACAAACCACCGATCATCCCTAAGATCACACCAAGTTGGGCCGAACACGGAATGGCTAAAGCTAATAATAAAGTAGCAATGATCCGTTCTCGTTTTGTCTCCAGAGTTCGGGTAGTCATAGTTGCCATCGTGTCACAACCCAAACCCAGAACCATCGGAATAATTGCTTTACCCGATAACCCGATCAGCCGAAAACTCTTGTTTAACAGGATAGCTAAGCGAGGCAGATATCCGGAATCTTCCAAAACACTAAAGAACAAAAAGAAAGCGGTGATGATTGGAAATACGATCGCCAAAGCATATGTTAAAGCCATGGTAACCAAGCCATAGTCACCGACCAGAAACTCTCTGACAATTGTCCAAGGAAAGATGAAGGAGACGAGCTGTGTCGCCCACGGATTCAGGTATTGTCCAAAGATATGACTTTCCATAAAATCAACACCGGTCCCCGCCGCAAATTCCCCCACCAACTTATACATAAGATATAAGACGAACATCAAGATCGGCACCCCGGTAATCGGCCGCATGGTGATGCCACCCAAAGTTTCCAACCAGCGAACTTTGACCGGCTCCTGCACCAAGACCTGTTCAACCAAACGATTTACTTCGCGGTTTCTAATCTGAAATATAATTTGGTGTATCTCACGAGGAAATTTGTTTTGCAGATCAAATTGAATGGCTGTCATCTTGGCCAAAACAGCTGAACCATATTCCGACTTCATTATTTTTACAATACCGGAATCTCCGGCTAAAAACATTAAGGCCATTCCTCGAGAAAGCTGAGGAATAACAGCCAACAATTGCGTCAAAGCCCCCTCAATTTGTTGACCATAATCGATCCTCAAAGGAGAGACTCTGCCACGTAAGGATTGCTTCTTTAATTCATTAATACCAAAACCGTCAACAGCCGCCGAGGTCAGGACCGGAATTCCCAATAATCTAGCCAGAGCAGACGTATTGATTTGAAATCGACGTTGTTTCAACTCATCAATCATATTTAGATCGAGAAGCATCGACCGTCCCAATTCGGCCATCTCAATAGTTAAATGAAGAGTTCGGCGCAAGTTCTTGGCATCAGCCACCTGAATGACATGAGCGTCAGATTCCGCCAGCAAAAAATCTCTGGCAACTTTTTCATCTTCAGATGAAGGTATTAAGGAATTGGTCCCCGGCAGATCGATTATCTCGATCTTTTCTTTTTCAAATTGCCCTGTTCCTCGGCTAATCTCCACCGTCGTTCCGGGATAATTGGAAACAGTTACGTAATTACCGGTCAAATGCCCAAAAACAACGCTTTTCCCCACATTCGGATTGCCAATTAATATCAATTTATTCATTTCGCCATCTTCCTCTGACATTTTTTGCAGAGACCAAATATCTTCATCTCATGATCCTCTCCGGAAAAGCCAAACTTTTTACATATCAATTCCTGTCGTTTTTCCAGCTCCCTGTCAAAGAACTCAATTACTTTGCCACACTCCTGACAAATAAAATGGTCATGATGCGGATGTTCAAATGCATGCTCAAAACGTCGCCGCCGGTCAGTAAAGTTGACCTGGTAGGCTAACTTTGCTTGTTTGAGCAACTTAACCGTGCGATAAACCGTTGCCCTTCCGATATGCCGGTATTTCCTGCGCAAAGCATAATAGAGTTCGTCAGCGCAAACATGCCCTTCTCTATCCAAAAACATTTTCAGGACCGCTTCACGTTGCTTGGTATAGCGCATCCCTTTCTTTTTGATCAATGCTTTAAAATGGGACAGGATTTTGTTCATAGAACTCTCCACCTTGTTGATATTGAGACTCAGTATCAATAACATAATATCATTGACGTTCTAATCTTGTCAATGACGATAAAGGGGACTTCTGATAAGTTAGACTAAAACTTAATCTGCGAATGAATATTTATGGTGCTGATGGTAGTGCCAGCATTACTTGAGGCAGCCGTCCCATAAGTATCAGATACCATATCGACAGCCAAAGCCACATTATTATTCACATCATAAGAACCGCCTACAATCATTGTTGTCTTCTGATCATCGGCAGTCGCACGAGCAGGATCATATGAATCGTATCGGGCAATTAGTTTATAGCTATCAAGCCCCAAGCTGCCCAAATCATATGTCCCTGCAACTGTGTAACCCAAAGCCCCATTACCATAAAGAATCTCAACATAAGAAGCCAACCCCATCCCCTTATAAGCACCGAGGAGATTAAGCAAGCGATTGCTCAGCCCGGAAGAATTGTAATCAGCCTGTCCTCCCCCAGCAACGGTAACGCCCGGGAGTAATTCTGTATTGACCTGTAGATTGATTGTCTTGGCAGTATCATTTTCAGACTTCTTATAGCCGGCCCCATTGATTACGGCCCCGGTGTAATTAAGGCCCATCCCCATAACATTAAGACTCCCGTTGGCTCCCAAACCTAGATCGGCCGAACTCAAAACACCATTACTGTCAGTTAAGGACTTGGCAATATAACGAATGCCAAGCATGTCATCAATATAACCGACCCAATACGTCGGCTGCATCCCGATCCGCAGATTAAGCGCCGGCATTACATCTTGCAAATCAACATAGGCATATTTAACATAAGCCAAAAGAGGATTATCAGAACCGACAGTCCCTCTCATCACATCAAGAGTAACTCGAGCCTTAGCCTTAGCCCCGACATCATTCTTAACGGTCAGATAAGTTCTGGTGATCTCAAAATCGCGAGTGGTGCTATTTTGCGACCCGTAAGTAAAATCAGAGAAGATCAGCCCTGAGATAGAGGCCCCAACCTTCGTCATTTTAATTGACGCTATTTCGTCCTTAACGATCTTCGTAACCTCATCTTTAGAAACGCCACCAGTCCCCCCACTGACCCCTTTGGCTAAATTTGACAGAAAAACCGCCAGTTCATAACGATTAATAGTATTCTTTCCTCGATAGGTCCCATCAGGATACCCCTTGGTAACCCCCAAACGAACCAGATCATAAACAGCTTCGTTGGCCCAATGGTTATCGGGAACATCTTTAAAGGTAATTTCGGCAATTGAGGGGAGAGACAAAAATAACGCGGCTAAAAGACAAAACAAAACAATCTTTCTCATATCTTCCTCCTTAAGGTTGATACAAGAGTTTAACAAAGCCAAAGATATAGTCAAGCAAAAAGGAGGTAAATGTTATGTTAATTAAAAGTAAAGATCTCTGATCCCAGATTTGATCTGCGCCAGCTTCGCCTTTGTCTCTTCTTTCATTTTCTGGTCATCGATCATCTCGGCATATTTCGTGATCAGCTTTTCACCTTTCTCTTTCACTCTTGGCGAAGCATAATCCTGTAAATATTCCATAAAAGTTAATAATCCGTTGGGACGACAAAATTCGTGAATATGCCCATCCTTGGCTAAGCCCATAAAATCGTGCCCGGTCCTCCCTAAACGATAACAAGCAGTACAAAAACTAGGCAAAAGCTCCTGATCAACAATTGAATCGATTACTTCCTCCAAAGAACGCTCATCAGAAAGCTTAAACTGTTCATTATGCTTGGTTGAATAGCCGCCGGGAGAAGTTTTGGAACCGGCACTAGATTGAGAGATTCCAAGTTTAAACGCCTGCTTCCTGACTGCCGGTGTTTCTCTGGTTGAAATGATCATTCCGGTATAAGGGACAGCCAAACGGAGAATCGCAATTAATTTAAGAAAGTCGGCATCGCTCACTTCATGCTCCGGCTTATAACCGACACTATCGGCCAAACGAAAACGTGGGACAGAAATCGTATGCGGCCCTACTCCCAATTTATCTTCCAGATACTGGGCATGCTGAATCAGAGCCAAAACTTCAAAACGATAATCATAAAGGCCAAACAAGACCCCTATCCCAAAATCGTCGATCCCTCCTGCAAAGGCTCGTTCATGAGCTGTTACCTGACGATCATAATCAGCTTTCGGTCCTTTATGTAATTTGGCATAAGTCTCCCGATGGTAAGTCTCCTGGAATAATTGATAAGTACCGATCTGCGCAGACTTTAGTTTTTTGTAGTCTTCTTCTGTAGTAGCCGCAATATTCACATTTATCCGGCGAATATTTGACTGCCCATCACTCCCCCGTACTTCATATATTGCTTTAATGGCATTAACCACATAATCGATAGTACTTTCCGGCGATTCACCGCATTCCAACAATACCCGTTTATGCCCCATGTCTAAAATCGATTTAACCTGGGCTTTAATTTCTTCGATTCCCAATTTTGTCCGCATCAAAGATTTATTCTTGGAATGAAAACCGCAATAGCAACAATCATTAACACAATGATTACTTATATATAATGGGGCAAAAAAGACTAACCGCTCTCCATAGATTTCCTGCTTAATTGCTGCAGCGACTTTAAAAACTTTTTCCAGAAGTTTAGGATCGTCAATCAATAAGAGATCGGCCACTTCATCCAGATTCAAACCCTTTTTGAGAGCCGCCTTGGATAATATATCCTTAATACGAGCTAAATCCGGTTTAGCACGCTTAAAAAGGAGATTATTAATCAATTGTTCATCAATTATTGTCATAAGCGGAGATTACCATTATATCTTTTTATTGAGGGATTTTCAATTTCAATAAGAGCTGTTATAATAATCCCATGAACAAGAAAAAATCATGGCTTCTTAATGACAAAGAGATCAATAAGGCGACCAAGAAGGCACCAAACCTATTGCGCGGACTTTTCCCCTATTCGGAAGTCCCCAAAATATCTTTTGATAACGAGTTGACAACAATAAATCCACCGGATGATATCTGGATAACCGATACGACCTTCCGTGACGGTCAGCAGGCCCGCCCGCCATATACCGTCAAAGAGATAGTCAACATCTACAAACTGTTACATAAGATCGGCGGTTCCAAAGGTGTTATCCGCCAGAGTGAGTTTTTCTTGTACAGCGAAAAAGATCAGGAAGCTGTCCGCAAATGTCAGGAGCTCGGTTACAAATTCCCCCAAATAACCGGCTGGATCAGAGCGGTTAAATCCGATTTTCAGCTCGTTAAACAGATGGGCTTAAAAGAGACAGGGATTTTGACCTCCTGTTCCGATTATCATATCTTTTTGAAACTGAAAAAAGACCGCAAGCAGGCGATGCAAGGTTATATTGATGTTGTCAAAGCCGCCCTTGATGAGGGGATCATTCCTCGCTGTCACTTAGAAGATGTCACTCGAGCCGACTTCTACGGATTTGTTCTCCCCTTTGTCCAAAAGCTGATGGAACTCTCACGGAAGTACAAAATGCCGGTCAAGGTCAGGGCTTGCGATACAATGGGTTACGGTGTCCCCTTTCCCGAAGCATCACTCCCCCGCTCTGTCCCCAAACTGATCTCCAAACTGGTCAAAGAAGGAGGCATCCCTTCTGCTCAGCTAGAATGGCACGGTCATAATGATTTCCATAAAGTTCTGATTAACGGCTCCGTTGCCTGGCTCTACGGTTGCAGTGCGGTTAACGGCACACTGCTCGGTTTTGGCGAAAGGACCGGCAATCCACCGATCGAAGCACTTATCATCGATTACATCAGTCTCAAGGGAAAATCCGACGGCATCGACACAACCGCAATTTCACAGATGGCCGATTATTTCCGCAAAACAATCGGCGTAGATATTCCACCCGCCTACCCGTTTGTCGGCGCCGACTTCAACACAACCCGCGCCGGCATCCATGCCGACGGTTTGATCAAAAATCCGGAGATCTACAACATCTTTGACACCGAAAAGATTCTTAATCTGCCGATGGGAGTTGTGATCACCGATAAATCTGGGACAGCCGGGGTAGCTTACTGGCTAAACTCTCATCTCCGCTTAAAAGACGATGATCAGTTGCCAAAAAATCACCCGGCAATCCAAAAGATCTTTGATTGGGTAACCGAACAATATCGAATCGGCCGCACCACTGCCATTTCAGCTGACGAGATGATAGAGCAAGGTCGCATCCATCTACCGGAATATTTTGAATCAGACTTTGCCAAACTACGCAAGAAAGTGGAGATCATCGCCCTCCACCTGATCGACGACCTCTCTAGAGATAAATTCATTAAGTCGATGGAAGTTAAAAAGCAGGAAAAGGCTCTGACCGGCTTCATCAAAGAACATCCTTTTATCCAGTTCATGTATGTTATCGGGGTCAATGGGATGAAATTAACCAAAAACATCACCCAACCGCAAGATACCGAAGCTTTCAAGAAACTACCGTTGGATGAGAATTATTCGGACCGCCGCTGGTTTAAGAAAACCATGCAAAAAGGCGAAGCTTATGTCAGCAAATTCTATAATTCCCGGCTGACCGGCAAACTCTGCATTACCGTCGCTGCTCCGATCAAGAATATTAAAGGAAAAACCCTCGCTTTAATCGGCGCAGATATTAAGTTTGAGGACATAGTTAACCTCGGGGACAAATGAGCAAGAAGATTACCGTCATCGGCGCCGGCAAAGTTGGCGCCACCACGGCCCAAAGAATAGTTGAAAAAAACCTCGGTAATGTTGTTTTATTGGATATTATCGAAGGGATTCCTAAAGGTTTGGCCTTAGACATTCTCGAATCATCTCCAGTCGAAGGGTTTAGCAGTAAAATAGTCGGCACCAACGATTACGCAGATACTAAAGATTCAGATATTGTTGTTATCACTGCAGGTTTGGCCAGAAAACCGGGCATGACCAGGGAAGATTTACTCAAAAAGAACGCAGAAATTATTTCTTCGGTGGTTAGGCAGGTGTCAGAACAATCACCAAACGCAATCTTGATCATGGTCACTAATCCCTTGGACATTATGACCCAGTTGGCAAAGAAGGTTTCCGGCTTTCCCAAAGAAAGAGTGATCGGCATGGCCGGAGTTTTAGACTCTGCCAGATACCGGACCTTTATCGCAGAATCCTTAAATGTTTCGGCCACAGATGTTGAAGCAATGGTTCTGGGCGGACACGGAGACGAAATGGTCCCCCTCCCCCGTTACACCAAAGTCAAAGGGAAACCACTTTCTGATCTATTGCCAAAAGAAAAAATCGAAGCACTCGTGGAACGAACACGTAAAGGCGGAGCGGAAATTGTCGGTCTTCTAAAAACCGGCAGTGCTTATTATGCGCCATCATCTTCCGCAGTCGCTATGGTAGAAGCAATTGTTAAAGATACGAAGACGATTTTCCCTTGCGCTGCTTATCTTGAAGGGGAATATGAGCTAAATGATGTTTATTGTGGTGTCCCGGTTAAACTGGGATCCAAAGGCTTAGAGGAAATAGTAAAATTAGATTTGACTGCGGAAGAATTGGCTGCATTGAAAAAATCGGCTCAGATTGTAAAAGAAAACTTCGAAAAGCTTATTTAGCTTCGAGCAAAAAGATCCCCTCTGTCGCCCGCCACTTCAACATTCCACCAGAGATCTTTTTCCCGTGTTCATCCAGAAAGACTTCCTGCAAACGTTTAATCATATTATCATCACACATTACCCGAAAATCCTTGATTGTCATTAAACGAATATTGGGAGTGTTGTACCATTCATAAGGCAAAGTTTTTGTCTTAGGCATCCGACCTGACGCTAATAAACGCAATATCAGCTTATAATGGCCAAAGTTGGGAAAGCCGACTATCGCTTTTTTGCCAACCCTCACCATTTCCTGCACGATTAACAGAGTATTATATACAGACTGCAAGCTCATGTTTAACACAACATAATCAAACATCTTATCCTTAAAACTGGCTAACCCTTTATTTAAGTCGAGCTGCAATACAGACAGCCCTTTGGCCATCGCTTTATCAACATCACCAGGAACAATATCTATCCCCATCCCCTTAACCTGTTTTTCATCAATGAGAGAAGCCAACAGGCTTCCGTCACCGCAGCCGAGATCAAGAACCGAAGCCCCGTCAGGAATCAGACTGGAAATAATTTTATGGTCCGGCTTAGCCGCTTTGTAAGGACTCATGCCGCCCCCTCCAAAAAACTCCTAATCACTTTGGTCATTTCCTCGGTTTCCAAAAGAAAGGCATCATGGCCATAGGTTGAATCGATAATCCGATAGGAAACATTGCTGTAATTATCCTTTAAGGCGTCTACAATTTCCAAAGACTGGTATTCAGGGAAGAGCCAGTCGGATTTAAAATAAATGACTAATGTCCTGGCCCGAACTTTGGCCAAAGCAGCCTTTAATGAGCCGTTTCCTTCGTCAGCCAGGTTAAAATTGTCTATCGCTTTGGTGATAAACAGATAACTCCCCGAATCAAAACGCTCGATAAAACTTTCACCCTGATGCTTCAGGTAATTTTCAACTTCAAACTTGTCGTCCCTGGTCTTGCGGCCAAACTTTTTCATCATCGACTCGTCACTTAGATAGGTGATATGCCCGATCATTCTGGCAATCGCCAAACCTTCGTTAGGCGGATCGTTGCGGTCGCTTAATATCGCCTGCCGCCCTACTTCATTAAAAGCAATTCCCTGGGCAGAAAGCCTGGCAGTCGAAGCAATAGGAATCAGGTTCTTAACTCGGTCAGGAAAAGAGACCGCAAATTGCAGCGCCAGCATCCCCCCCATTGAACCGCCGGTCACAGCCAGAACAGATTTGATTCCTAATTTGTCCAGGAGGAATATTTGGGCGCCAACCATATCCTTAATGGAGATCTGAGGAAAAGTTAAACCATAGGGTTTACCGGTACGAGGATTGACTGACGAAGGTCCAGTCGAACCTTGACAGCCGCCAATAATATTAGCACAAAGGACAAAATATTTTTCGGTGTCAAAAGCCTTGCCCGGCCCTACCATGTTATCCCACCAACCGGACTTCTTGTCTTCGGGAGAATGCTTACCGGCAACATGAGCATCACCGGAAAGGGCGTGAAAAATTAAGATCGCGTTGCTTTTATCAGCATTGAGCCGGCCATATGATTCATATGCCAGCCTGCCCGGACTTAACTTCTCACCACTTTCCAGCTCAAGCTCGTCGAACTCATAATATTTAGTTTCAACCATGCCAACGGAACTGATATCGATACTCCCCTAGGCTTTATCTAAAGCCTGTTTGATATCAGCAATTATATCATCTATATTCTCGATGCCAACCGAAAGTCTGATGAAGTCAGGGGTAACACCGGTTGCCGCCTGCTCTTTCTCTGACAACTGCTGGTGAGTTGTTGAAGCCGGGTGAATAACCAGCGTCTTAGCGTCACCAATATTAGCCACATGAGATAAGAGTTCGACACTGTTGATAAACTTCTTACCGGCTTCTGCTCCCCCCTTGATACCAAAACCGACAATCGCACCGGCCCCTTTAGGTAGATACTTCTTAGCTTTCTTATTATCCGGACTCGATTTTAGCCCTGGGTAATTAACCCAAGAGACCTTCGGATGTTTTTCTAAGAATTCGGCCACAGCCAGTGCATTCTCAGAGTGCCTAACAATTCTTAGATGCAGAGTTTCTAATCCTTGCAAGAAGAGAAATGAATTAAATGGCGAGACACAAGGCCCCAAATCTCTTAGCAAAGTAACCCTTGCTTTAATGATGTAAGCAATATTCCCCATTGGCCTCAACGCATCAACAAATTTAATCCCGTGGTAGCTAGGATCCGGCTCAGTAATCAGAGTAAACTTACCGTTTTCCCAGTTAAACTTGCCGGAATCGACAATTACGCCGCCAATTGAAGTCCCATGTCCGCCAATAAACTTGGTGGCTGAATAAACAACAATATCAGCGCCATAATCAATAGGCTTGAGTAAATATGGCGAAGCAGTATTATCAACAATCAAGGGAATGCCTGCGTCATGCGCTACCTTGGCAATTGCCTCCAGATCCGTAACATTCAACTTGGGATTGCCAATCCCCTCTACATAAATCGCCTTAGTTTTAGGAGTGATCGCTTTTTTAAAATTCTCCGGATCAGAAGAATCAACAAAATTCACCTTAATACCGAATTTGGCAAAAGTATTCTTAAACAGGGTATATGTTCCGCCATAAAGATTATCCGCGGAAACAATTTCATCACCGTTTTGGGCGATATTTAATATAGAAAGTGTGATCGCGGATTGACCGGAAGCAACGGCTAAAGCACCAACGCCTCCGTCCAAAGCTGCCACTCTTTTCTCAAAAACATCACTGGTCGGATTCATTAACCGGGTATAAATATTACCAAACTCCTTTAAACCAAAGAGATTGGCCGCATGCTCCGTGCTTTTAAAATTATACGAAGTTGTTTGGTAAATCGGCACCGCCCTGGATCCGGTAGTCGGATCAGCCTCCTGCCCGGCGTGTAATAGAATTGTTTCGTCACTAAGTTTTTTCTTTGTCATTTTATTCAACCTCCTTAAATAATGGGGTACTGATGTACCTTTCTGCTGAATCCGGCAACACGACTACAATTAGTTTTTTCTTGTTTTCAGGCCTGGCGGCCATAATTTTTGCCGCCGCCAACGCAGCGCCTGATGATATCCCGACCATTATACCATCGGTTTTTGCCAGCCGTCTGGCATTTTCAAAAGAATCCTCATTTGAGACTTTGATCACTTCATCATAAACATTAGTATCCAGAACTTCCGGCACAAACCCAGCCCCGATCCCCTGGATCTTATGGGGGCCCGGAGCACCTCCACTCAACACTGCCGAAGCCTCCGGCTCAACAGCAATAACTTTTATCGATTTCTTCTTTCGCTTCAAAGCTTGCCCTGTTCCGGTAATTGTCCCGCCTGTCCCAATCCCGGCGACCAGAATATCAATTTTTCCGTTTGTATCTGACCAGATTTCCTGAGCAGTTGTTTTACGGTGAATCTCCGGATTGGCCTTATTGGTAAACTGCTGCGGCACAAACGAGCCCTTTGTCAGTTTGGCTATCTCCAGAGCCTTGTCGATTGCCCCTTTCATCCCCTTTGCCCCATCGGTCAATACCAATTCCGCTCCCAGAAACTGCAGCAAGCTTCTCCTTTCAACGCTCATTGTATCAGGCATAGTTAAAATCAATTTATACCCTTTGGCGGCAGCTACCCAAGCCAA
>JBDRIF010000104.1:0-4036 GCA_043816125.1 bacterium | reverse complement strand
GCTGTCCGTTTCTTTTTTGCGGCAACCGATGTTAATTCCCATCTTAATTTTGATTTGGAATTAGCTAAAAAGCAATCAAGCGATAATCCTGTTTTTTATGTTCAGTACGCGCATGCGCGCATTTGCTCGATTCTGGAAAAGACCGAAGACCAAAGACTAAAGACCAAAGTCGATCTTTCTAGTTTGACTGAACCAGCGGAGAAAGAATTGATCCTGAAATTGTTATCTTGGCCCGATGTGGTGCGTGAAGCGGCCAGGGGGAGGCATCCGCACCGGATCACCGAGTATGGAAAAGAGCTAAGTGCGACCTTTCATTATTTTTATGAAAAATGCCGGGTGTTGGGCAATCCGGCTCGAATTGTGTTAGTGAATGCATCTCGAATCACTTTGAGGAATGTGCTGGAGCTGTTAGGGATAACTGCGCCGGAGAAGATGTGATTAAGCGAATTTCTTGGGGTCTCTGGCGTTTGCTCTGGCAATTTCAGGGGTAATTTGGCCTCTATCCAACAGTTGTCTTAAGTGTGCATCAAAACTCATCATCCCGTCTTGCGAACCGGTTTCAATGCTGGATTGAAGCTGATTAAGGTGTCCTTGCATAACCAGGTTTCTAACCGCATTGGTTGCGACCAAGACTTCAAGCGCTGGCACTACGCCAGAATCATCTGCGGTAGGCAGAAGCCTTTGGACAATTATTCCTCGTAAGCTGCTGGAAAGTTGCATCCTAACCTGATTCTGGTACTCAGCTGGAAAAATCCCGATCATAGACTCAATTGCTTCTCTGGCAGTGGTGCTATGAAATGTTGAGATCACTAAATGTCCTGTTTCAGCCAATCTGATAACGCTTCTGACTGTTTCCAAATCTCTCATCTCGCCAATTAAGATTACGTCAGGATCCTGCCTTAAGGTGTGCCGCAAAGCACTCTGAAATGATTTTGTGTCTGCACCAACCTCCCGTTGAATTACTAAAGCCTTTTTATTGGGATGAAGATATTCTATCGGGTCTTCGATTGTTACAATACTGCAGAAACGTGTTTCGTTGATGTGTGCGATCATGGCAGCTTGAGTAGTGCTCTTACCGTGGCCAGTGGGGCCAGTGACCATTACAAGGCCATCTTTTAGGCCGGCTAGTTGTTTTACTATAGGAGGCATGCGCAATTCATTCAAGCTGGGAATTTTTGTCGGGATATGTCTGATTACGCAGCCAACCGCTCCTCTTTCCCGATGAACATTTATTCTGAAGCGAAGAGGCGGCGGAGTTTCAAACCTAATTCCGGCGTCCAGTTCGTCCATCTCTTCAAATGTCGCGCGCTGTTGTGTTGTTAAGACTTGGTATATCATGCTTTGGACAACATCCGCTGGAACCGGAGGAGTGGCCATTGTTTGTAAGCCTGTCCTTACCCGCAGATATGGAGGAGCTCCGGCCGAAAGATGGAGATCCGTTGCCCCCTTGCCAACCATGTGTCGAAGCAATTGCTGCATGTTAGCCTTGGCCCAATTAAAACTTCCGGTTGTTGGTGGTCGATCAGCTGGTTTTGTCATTCGATTCTTCCTCCACATGTATTTCTGCCACATTATTAATAAATTTCACCTTTTCGCTATAATTTCTTTGTGCTACAATAAGCCGGAAGTGGTTGAAAAGGAGATGATGAAGATGGCCAATGGACAAAATCGGACCGAAATTATTTTGGAAGAGATTAAAGGAAGTGTTAAGGCGATTGCTGATGGGCACATTCAATTAGGCCAGCAAATGGAGAGAGGCTTCAGAGAAATACGGGAGGAGCTAGGAACGAAAATTGATGATATCGCAAAAACGGTCAGATCGCATTCGGACATCTTAAAATCCCATACTGAACAACTAGATGATATTCAGGGGACGGTTAACGAATTTGATAGTAACTTGAAGCATCATATGCGCCAGAATGTTCCTCCTGCTCACATTGCAGTTTAATTAATGAAATACGCATATTTTCAGGGAAAAATTGTTCCTTTCGAAGATGCCAAGATCGGCATTATGACCCATGCATTTAACTATGGGACCGGGGTTTTTGAGGGGATCCGGGTCTACTGGAATGCCGACCAGCAGAAAATGTATATCCTCAAACTGCGCGAGCATTACGAGCGGCTGCTCCGTTCATGCAAAGCGATGCATATCAAAGTTGATTTATCCTTAGCCGATCTGGAAAAAGTGACGATCGAATTGGTTCGGCGAAATGATTACAAAGAAGATCTCTATATCCGTCCCTTGGGCTACAAATCACAGGAAAAGATCGGTCTCGGCCTGATCGGCGTGGAAGACGATTTTGCAATCTACTGTGCCCCTTTTGGTAATTATCTCGATATTTCCAAAGGGATCAAAGTTTGTCTCTCAAAGTATCACCGGATCAGCAGCCTATCTATGCCGGCCGGAGCTAAATTGACCGGGACGTATTTCAATTCCTCCCTGGCCAAGGCCGAAGCCTTGAGCCGCGGTTATGTGGAAGCTATCACCTTGTCGCACAAAGGGAATGTGGCTGAAGGGAGTGGCGAGAATTTGTTTATGGTCAAGAAAGGGAAAATTATTACTCCTCCCTTGAGTGATGATATTCTTCCAGGGATAACCCGTTTGGCTGTAATGGGTTTAGCCAGAAAGGAACTAGGTCTAACTGTAGTTGAACAGTCATTTAAGCCTGCTGCTTTGTATACGGCCGACGAACTTTTCTTTACCGGGACCGGCGCCCAAATATCACCAATCATTCAAGTAGAAAAGAAAAAGATTGGCAAAGGAAAAGTCGGGCCGATTACCCAGGAATTGCAGGAGATTTACTTTAAAGCTGTTCGCGGAGAGAATCCCAAATACCGCAAATGGCTGACGCCGGTAGAATAATGAAAGGTATTGGCATCGATATTATTGAAATCGAGCGAATCAAAGATGCCGTTAGCAAGTACGGTCAGAATTTCCTCGCCAAAGTTTATACTCCTCATGAAATCAAATATTGTTCCAAGAGCAGTGCTTATCGTATCCCTGAATTAGCAGTCCGTTTTGCGGCCAAAGAGGCATATGCCAAGGCGTTGGGGACCGGCATATCCGGATTGGGGAGAGGGAACACCGGGGTAAACTGGCTCGATATTGAAGTTAAGAATAATAAAGCGGGCAAGCCGATGATCGCCTTCAAAGGACAACTGCAAGATGATGTGGCCATTAGTTTGTCTCATTCCCGGGACAACGCTGTAGCGACAGTATATGTTGAATAAAAACTTACAACTGCCAAAACGGAAAGTTGAAAGCCACAAGGGGGACTATGGCCGGGCGTTAATTGTGGCCGGTTCTCCAGGGATGACCGGGGCGGCAATTTTGGCTTCTCGCGGGGCGCTCAGGGTTGGTACCGGTCTTACTTATTTAGCTCTCCCCAAAGAACTTGTTAATTTTGTTGATATGGCTACTCCGGAAGTTATTACACTCCCTTTTGAAAATATTGCCGGAGTCAAAGCCAGTGCGGCGGCAATCGGGCCTGGGTTGGGGACATCCAATCTGGCCAAAAAATTGCTGATCCAAATGCTGGCGCAGGCCAAACGATTGGTCATTGATGCCGATGGGATCAATCTTTTAGCCCAAGATTTGAAACTGCTTAAGAAAATTAAAGGTGAGGTTGTCTTAACCCCGCATCCTGGGGAGATGGCTCGTTTGGTCAATCGACCGATTAATATTATTCAGGATACCAGAGTAAATGTGGCCAAGGAAGTTGCCGGTAAATATAATTGTATTGTGGTGTTGAAAGGGCATAAGACAGTTGTCGCCGAACCAAACGGCGAAGTATATGTCAATGAGACGGGTAATCCCGGAATGGCTTCGGGTGGAGTAGGGGATGTGTTGGCCGGGATGATCACCGGATTGTTAGCTCAAGGCTTGTCTGCCTGGGATGCGGCCGTTACCGGGGTCTATTTACATGGCAAGGCCGGAGATTTGGCGGCGAAAGAAAAGGGTGAATATGGGATGATCGCTTCTGATTTGGTGGAGAAAATTCCTTATGCGTTATAACGCTTTTATCGATCCGATCGG
>JBDRIF010000103.1:0-3195 GCA_043816125.1 bacterium | reverse complement strand
TGTTAAAATAAAATTAATGGCTAACCAAATAGAACAACTGGTGTTGACTCTCACTGATTACCGTTACCTCGTTGCAATAATTGCTTTTGGCCTCTGGTTGATCTTCTGCTGGCTCTTTATCAAGTATTTCGACAAATTCGTTGAAAAGATCGTCAAGCAGACGACCACCAAAGTCGATAATATTATTTTGAATGAAGCTCAATTACCCCTTTGGGTGATCATGATCATTATCGGCTTTTTTGTTATCTCACGAACTGTCGGATTGCCGTCAAAGATAACTCCCTATATCGACCGTTTTTCTCAGCTCGCCACAATATTTATCATAGTTTACTTTGCGATCAGAGTATTTTCTAACCTGCTAAGATTGGCCAGCCGTCGCAATGACGGCCTAGCGAATATGACCCCGACCTTCTCCCGTATGGCCAACATCCTGGTCTGGGGAATCGGCATCCTAATGTTGATGGATATCTTCGGCATCTCCCTCACCCCGATGCTCGCCTCCTTGGGAATTGCCGGTTTGGCAGTCGGTCTGGCTTTACAGGAGACCCTTAGCAATTTCTTTTCCGGTGTCTACATCCTCATCAGCCAACCGGTTAGAATAGGCGATTACATAGAGCTGGAAAACGGCCTCAAAGGTTACGTCATCAGTATCGGTTGGCGGGAAACACGGATCAAGATGTTACAAAACAACACGGTTGTTATTCCCAATGCCAAACTCGCCCAGTCGGTTATCACCAACTACTATATGCCAGACAAAGAGATGGCTTGCCTGGTTCAGGTCGGTGTTCATTATGAAAGTGATCTGGAAAAAGTTGAAAGAGTTACAGTTGAAGTCGGCAAACAGGTGATGGAAAAGGTCAATGGTGGGATCATCAGCTTTGTCCCGTTTATCCGTTACCACACCTTTTCCAACTCGAGCATTAATTTTACGGTAATATTAAGAGTAACCGAATTTGTCGACCAATATCTGGTCACTCATGAATTCATCAAAGCGCTGAGCAAACGATACAAAGAAGAAGGGATCGTGATCCCCTTCCCGATCAGAACGCTGGACATCTCCCCAGCCACAGCCAAAGCTTTAAGAGGAATTTAATAAATGGCTAAGCGAAGCGAAGTCCCGTTTAAATTCTTCACCTCCTCATCATTAATTGAAATTACCGGCAACAAGGCTTATCACTTAAAAGATTTCGTCAAGCAACTTAAGCAGATCGATGATTCATCCCTCTTTTATCATATCCATCACTCCTTCAGAGAGTACAGTTTTGCCCCCGGCCAATATTCCAACGACTTTGCCCGTTGGGTCGGCGATGATCTCGAAGAATCAAGGCTGGCCGAAAAGCTCGCCGCGATAGACGTTCAGGAATTCACTTCATTGGCACAGCTCAGACAACGACTGGTCGCTATTGTTGAAGAACATTTAGAAAACGCGATTGAGATCCGCAAAGCCCCGCCAGGGAGAGAATTCTATTTCCTGCGCGGCACAAGTATCGTGATGGTTACCCCTTATGAGGCCTGGACTTTGGACGAATTCGCCAAAGCCTTGGACAAGGTCGGGATGCGCTCGCTCTACTTTCATTTCTTCGACTCCAGATTGCGGCTGAACCGCCCAACCAACGACTTCTCTGTCTGGATCGAAAGAGAGCTCGGAGAAAAAGCGATCGCCGATAAAATTAACAAACTCGATCCGTATTTTGTCACCATGGATCAACTCAAAGAGAAGATCATCACCCTCTGCCAGGGAAAAGATCTGAAATACGAAGTCGATAAGCTCTGGCTCTGGGGCGTCAATAAGACCGAGGCGGGGGTCAGCAAAATTTTCAAGAAACTCAAAGGAAACAAGCAATAATGGGGAAGAAACCGACCCTCAAAGATTATCGACATGTCATGCGGCCACAGAATTTTGATGAGCTTCTGCTTTTAGCCGAAAAGTTAAAAGGGAAGACGATCAAAATGGTCAATTCAACCTTTGTCGGCGGCGGAGTGGCCGAGATGCTCCAGCGGGTTGTCCCTCTTTATAAAGAACTGGGACTGGAAGTTAAATGGGAAGTGATCAAAGGACATAATGAGTTCTTCAATATTACCAAGACATTCCACAACGCCCTTCATGGAAACCCGGCCACGATAACCAAAGAGATGCTGGAGACCTTTACCGAAGTTAACAACGAGAATGCCCGAAGTATGAGCTTTGACGAAGATATTATTGTCATTCACGATCCGCAACCGGTCGGGCTGATCCAGCGGAAGAAAGATTCCCATGCCAAATGGGCCTGGCGTTGCCATATTGATACCGCCACCCCCCACCCTGACGTTTGGCGATTCCTGGAAAAACAGATTAACCAATACGATGCTTCCATTTTCTCGGCTCCGAGTTTTGCCAAGACTTTGCCGATCCCCCAGTATATGATCTATCCGGCCATTGATCCTTTGGCCGATAAGAACAGGACGCTGACTCAAGAAGAGATCAAAGGGGTGATCAAAAAGCACAATCTGCCGACCGACAAGCCGATCATCTCTCAAATCTCCCGTTTTGATTACTTAAAAGATCCGATCGGCTTTCTGGAGACATATAAGATCGTCAAAAAGCATCACGATTGTTGTTTTGTTTTCGCCGGCGGCGCGGCCGATGACGACCCCGAAGGGATGCAGGTTTTAAATGAGTTAAGAGAAAAAGCGGGAAATGATCCGGATTTCCGTATTCTCCTCTTACCAGCTTTTTCCGACTTTGATATCAACGCGATCCAGCGGGCTTCGACCATTGTGATGCAGAAATCATTGAAAGAAGGTTTCGGTTTAACAGTAACTGAAGCCCTCTGGAAAAAGAAGCCGGTTATTGCCGGCGCAGTTGGGGGAATTCCATTACAAATCATTCATAACCTGACCGGCATTTTGGTGCAATCGGTTGAAGGGGCGGCTCATCAAGTCAGATACCTGCTTAACAATCCCGATCTGGCCGAAAAGATGGGCGAATACGGGCACGAGCATGTCAAAGAGAAATTCCTGCTGACCAGGAATATGAGAAACTATTTATTGCTCTTCCTCTCAATGGCTAATCCCGGCAAAGGGATGATTGAGATTTAACCACCGTTGGGGACGGCCACTTGCAAACGCTGGGCTACTTCGCTCCCTTGAGAAGCAATATATAAAACCAAACCGAATTCAACGCAAACTTGTCGCGTAAATGAAACAAGCCTAAGC
>JBDRIF010000102.1:0-3339 GCA_043816125.1 bacterium | reverse complement strand
TAGCGGTCGGCTATCAGTTCGCGATGGGAGAGAGACAGTAAAGGATTCAAGCTTTTAATAATAGCAGATTTAATAAGTTTTGACGCCTCTTCGGGATTGGTATGCGCGCCGCCGGCCGGTTCCTTGATAATCTCGTCAATTACCCCGAGGTCCAAAAGATCGGGGGCGGTTATTTTCATTGCAATTGCCGCATCGTTGGCCCGTTTAGCATCACGAAAGAGGATCGAAGCACAACCTTCCGGTGATATGACCGAATAAATTGTGTTCTCCATCATCATTACTTTGTTCCCCATCCCAATCCCTAACGCTCCGCCGGAGCCCCCTTCACCAGTGATTATAGAAATGAAAGGGACGGTTAGTTCGGCCATTTCTCGTAAGTTCTTGGCAATCGCCTCGGCTTGTCCTCTCTCTTCGGCCCCGATACCGGGGTAGGCGCCCGGAGTGTCAATAAATGAGATGATCGGTTTTTCATAACGCTCGGCAATTCTCATCACCCTTAGCGCTTTGCGATAACCTTCGGGATTAGCCATGCCGAAGTTCCTGGCAATATTCTCTTTGGTCGTCTTTCCTTTTTGATGACCGAGGATGACAACCGATTTTCCGTCTAATTTGGCGATGCCGGAGATCATGGCGGCATCGTCGGAGAAGTTTCTGTCTCCGTGTAGCTCAACAAAATCGGTAAAGATGTGGCTGATGTAGTCGAGAGTTGTCGGCCGCAGTATATGGCGGGCGATTTTTACTATTTCAATTGGAGTTAAATTTTTATCCATTGAACCAACTCAAGATTGTGGCCAGATTTTTCTTGAGCTCCTTTCTGGGGCTAACTAGGTCGATCATCCCGTGTTCCAATAAATACTCTGAGCGTTGAAAACCGGGTGGCAGTTTTTGTCTGATTGTCTGTTCAATAACCCGGGGGCCGGCAAAACAGATCAAGGCTTCCGGTTCGGCAATATTGATATCACCTAACATGGCATAACTGGCTGAGGTCCCTCCGGTTGTCGGATCGGTTAATACCGAGATGTAGGGGAGTCGGTTTTCCCTTAACCGGCCGAGAGCGGCAGACGTCTTGGCCATTTGCATCAGACTCATAATCCCCTCCTGCATCCGAGCGCCGCCGGAAGAAGAGAAAATGATAACCGGCATTTTCTTCTCTATGCCGTGTTCGATCAAGCGGGCGACTTTTTCGCCGACCACCGAACCCATGCTTCCACCCATAAACGAAAAATCCATTATTCCCAGGGCGCATGGTTGGCCATCGATCTTGGCCGAGCCGGTCATAATGGCATCTTTTAAGCTCGATTTGAGCATGGCACTGCTGATTCGCTTGGTATACGATTTGGAATCGGTAAAATTTAAGAAATTGGTCGACTGGATATTGGGGTTGATCTCTTTAAAGGTTCCCGGATCGGCCAGCTGGGTTGCTCTTTCGTTGGCAGTCAGTTTGAAGTGGTAGTTGCACTTGTCGCAGACCTTGAGGTTGGCCTCCAAATCACGCGCAAATATCGCCTGGCCGCACTTATAGCACTTGACCCATAAGTTGCCGGGGATATCGAGTTTTTCGCGGACATCAACAGTCTCAGCTGCGTTTTTCTTTTTTCGTCTGAACCAATCGTGAATACTCAAAGTGCTTGATATGATAGTTGAAAAAAGGGTATAATGTCAAGCCAGCCTGACGGCAGGCAGGGTTACATGATTTTTAAGGAGGAAACTGATGCCATTAAGAAGTAAATCAGCCAAAAAAAGAGTTCGTCAGGCGGTAAAAAGGACCGCTCGCAACAGAGAGGCAAAACGTCAAATTAAGTTGGCAATAAAAGCTGTAGAGAGAGCGGTGCTTAATAAAGGGGCCGACGTTCAGGATCTTCTCAAAAATTTATTTTCTGTCGTTGACAAAGCTGTCGAACGGGGAATTGTCCATAGAAATAAAGCGGCCAGGCAGAAATCACGCTTAAGTAAAAAAGTTAATAAAAAGTAGTGAGACTCCGAGCCTTTGCCAAGATCAATCTTTCACTAAAGATTCTCGGCCTGAGGCCGGATGGTTTTCACGAAATTGAGTCTCTGATGCAATCTGTTTCCCTTCATGATGTTATTACCATTTCTCCGATCTCCTCTGGCATTGAAGTTACTTGTGATAATCCGATGGTTCCTGTCGGGCCGGAAAATTTGGTTTACAAAGCGGCAAAATTGGCCGGAGCCGACGGGATTAAAATCCATATTGAAAAACATATCCCTATGGCGGCCGGGTTGGCTGGTGGTTCGGCCGATGCCGCGGCTGTTCTCTTTGCCTTAAAAGCGGATCCTCAGATAGCCGCGCAGGTCGGTTCGGATGTCCCGTTTTGCCTGGTTGGCGGGACTTGTTTGGTGAAGGGGAGAGGCGAGATTGTCAAGCCGCACAACCCTAACCCAAGAACCTCCTATATTATTGTAACTCCAGACCTCGAGGTTTCTACTAAATGGGCTTATGACGAGTTTGATAGAATGGGGTTGGGTTCAATAAAGATCGTTAAGAATGACCTAGAACTGGTTGCGGTAATGCGTTATCCGGAAATTACTGATATTGAGACTAAGCTTCTTCAGCTGGGCTGTTCCCATGCCCAAATGTCCGGTTCCGGACCGAGTGTGTTTGGGGTCTGTAAGCCTGAACAGGGAGAGAGGATCTTGGCCGAAGTAAAGAAAAAATTTGCGCAAAGTTTTCTTGTTGAGCCGGTTAAAAAAGGGGTTGAAATAATTTGAGTTTGTTTTTTGTTTTCACTATCGACGGTGACTGGGAAACGTATTTTGAAGCGACGTTGTCCAAAGAAGAGCGTTATCCCGATAAAACTCATCTCCTGAACATGGTTGATGAAGAGATCAAACTTGGTCGAGTAATTAATAATCGAATAGTTCATTTTGTCCATTCATCCAGAATCGCCGAGCATTTTTTTCACGAGCCGGAATTTGTGGTTAAGTGGAAAGAGATAGAAGCGGCCGGGGGGAGCGTGGCTGTTCATTGTCACCGGGAAAAATTGTATAAGGAATGGCATTTTGATGACGAGATTCTGATGAATAAAACGATCTCCGGCCTGACAACTGTGCTGAGAGAAAAAGGTTTGCACCCCCGGTCATATCGGGGTGGTTTTTTGGCTTTTAGTCACAAGCTGATACCTATTCTGGAAAAAAACAAGCTCGAGATAGATTTTTCCTGCGAGCCGGGACGCCACCTGGAGATCAATGGTCAATTAGTGGCTGACTGGCGGGGGGCCCCGGCAAACTTTTATCGGATGTCTTATCAGGATGCGACCAAATTGGGAGATAGTAAGGTTGTTGAAGTCCCATTGGGTATATACATCGAGCGGATGTCGC
>JBDRIF010000101.1:0-2996 GCA_043816125.1 bacterium | reverse complement strand
CGCAAAGGGAAGGTTCCGATTAGAATGGTTATGCGCCGAGCAATTGGTGCATTCTGTACAGGTACAGCCGCAGTGGTAAGTCCTATCCGTTCCATTGTCTTTGGTAAAAAAGTAAAGTCATTTGAATCTGAAAGCGTTCGGATCAATGAGGAAGAGTTAACAGGAGTCCATCCTGTTACCTATAAGGTTTATTCTGCATTAACGGGTATTCAGGAAGGGCGATTAGATGATGTGGTAGCCTTAGGACTTTCTAGAGAGGTTGTTGAGGGTTTTCACAGTAAATGGGTTCGGGTTATTAAGAGCGCTGATCAGGACAAAGACAAAGCCTAAGCTGTTTGCGCATGTTGGGGTGATAGGTTAAAATTACTTCAGCATGCGCAGATTTATTTTTAGACGATTACTCTCGCTCATTCCTCTTCTGATCGGAGTTTCGATCCTCTCATTTTTTGTCATGCACCTAGCCCCCGGTGATCCGACCGCTCTTTTTACCGATCCGAATATCAATCCGGAAGACTTGGCCCGGATCAGAGCCAATTTTGGGCTGGATAAACCTGTTATCATCCAATATTTCTACTGGTTAGGAAATGCTTTGAGAGGGAATTTCGGCAATAGTTATACGACCGGCCAGCCGGTGATGCAGGAAATCGGTCAACGACTCCCGGCTACTCTTTTATTGATGTCTGCCTCATATTTATTGACCCTGATAATTACCATCCCTCTGGGAGTGATCTCGGCGGTCAAGAAGGGGTCGTGGTTCGACAATACTGTGACGGTCCTCTCATTTGCCGGGATGGCGACCCCGTCGTTCTGGTTAGGCCTAATGCTGATGCTCTTCTTTTCGGTCCACCTCCATTGGTTTCCGGCTGTCGGAAGTTTTGTCCTCCCTTTAATCACAATGACAATCGGTAGTCTGGCCGGTCTGACTCGCTACCAGCGGGCGGCTATGCTGGAAGTATTGAATCAAGATTATATCCGGACCGCCCGGGCGAAAGGTTTACCCGAAAGAATAGTTATCTATAAGCATGCTCTTCGTAATGCGTTGATTCCGATTGTGACGATTTTGGGTCTTTCACTGCCGGGTTTATTCGGCGGGGCCTTTATCATCGAAACGATCTTTGCCTGGCCGGGGATGGGTAGGTTGGGGGTTATGGCGATCTTTCAGCGGAACTATCCGATGATTATGGGGATCGTGGTGATGTCGGCTTTTCTAATTATCTTAGGCAATTTGTTGGCTGATATCGGTTACGCACTGGTTGATCCGAGGATTAGATATGCGAAGAAATAAGCTGGCCGTCTTTGGCTTGATCGTTTTAGGCTTCTTCATTCTGGTGGCGATCTTTGCTCCGCTGGTCGCTCCTTTCGACCCGAGTGAAATGGTTGATCTGGATACGTTGGCGCCGAGTTTGGAGCATCCGTTTGGAACGGACGACCTTGGCCGGGATATCTTTAGCCGGGCGATCTTTGGGGCGAGGATCTCTCTGACGGTCGGGGTTGTTGCGGTGACGATCTCGGTTTTGATTGGAACACTCCTTGGTGCTCTGGCCGGTTATTTTGGCCGCTGGACTGACGGGATCATCATGCGTTTTGTCGATATTATGCTGGCGTTCCCTTCGATTTTTCTGATCTTAACGATCCAGGCGATGTTAACACCGAATATATATAATGTCACTAGTGTCCCAACGTTGAACTGAAGCAGTGGCGGAAATACCCGCCAGCAAGGGAAAAATTAGGGATGGAAAGATTTTTCGATTTGAAATTGAAAACAGCTGTAGGCCATACTTTTTCAGGTAAGAACCTGGAGGTTATGGCATATGAACAATGGCAAGACTTTGTTTGCTCAAGTTATGGACTTTATTTGCAGATACGAGTTTCAAAAATGCGTGAATCGATATGGTGGCAACCACAAGATAAAAAGTTTTTCATGTTGGGATCAATATTTAAGCATGGCCTTTGCCCAACTAACCTATCGGGAGAGCCTGCGAGATATCGAAGTATGCTTGCGCACCATGGCGCCCAAGCTGTATCACATGGGATTTCGGAGCAAGGTAGCGCGAAATACCTTGGCCAATGCCAACACTGTTCGAGATTGGAAAATCTATGCGGATTTTGCTCAAGTGTTAATTCGGGAGGCAAGAAAGTTGTATGCTGGGGAGGACTTCGGCATAGAACTCGACAACGCAGTTTATGCTTTGGATTCTACGGTTATCGATTTATGTCTGGCTCTTTTTCCTTGGGCTCGATTTCGCAAAACCAAAGCGGCAGTGAAACTGCACACTCTTTTGGATCTGCGCGGCAACATCCCTACAACAGTTATTATTACACCTGGCAACGTGCACGATGTGAGGATTTTGGACGAATTATCTTTGGAATCGTCGGCAATTTACATTATGGACCGTGGTTATTTGGACTTTGGACGTCTTTACGCCATCCACAAAACGCCGGCATTTTTTGTGACCAGAGCAAAGAAGAACACCAGATTCCGGAGAGTTTTGTCTCGGCCAACGAAAAAATCAACCGGAGTAAAAGCCGACCAGATCGGGATGTTGACCGCGTATTATGCGAAAGAAGATTATCCCGAAAAGATCCGCCGCGTTGTTTACTTCGATCAGGTAATCAAAAAGAGATTGGTCTTTCTAACCAACAATATGAACTTGTCGGCCAAGGTAATTGCCAATCTTTACAAATCACGCTGGCAGGTCGAGCTGTTTTTCAGGTGGATCAAGCAGCATTTAAAAATCAAAGCGTTTTACGGCACATCAGAAAACGCGGTCAAAACTCAAATCTGGATTGCAATATCGGTTTACGTTCTAATTGCAATCATCAAGAAGAAACTCAATCTAAAATTGTCGCTTTACTCAATACTGCAAATCCTAAGCATTGCATTATTCGAAAAAACGCCGCTCTTGACAGCTTTAACGGGTGCGAATTATTGGGGAGGTCCTGATCTGAACTACGAGCAGATGTCGTTACTCAAAGGAACGTTGGGACACTAGTGA
>JBDRIF010000100.1:0-2456 GCA_043816125.1 bacterium | reverse complement strand
ACCAATGTCGAGCTGGAAAATCGACAGGAGCAGGATGGAGCGGAACCATTTCGAAGAACATACAATTTAAATCTGTCTCTGACCCCGGTTAAGCACTATTTTATTGCCGGCTCATTCAATATTGTTGACGATAGTTCGGCTGGCCGGACCGATGTTGCCGATCTCTCTTACAAGATTGAGCCTGATAATACCTTTAAGACCGACGGCAAATTTACCATTACCTCGGTCAACGAAGAATTTCCGGCCACCCAAGAAGCGGTCTCAAAACAGAGTGGTTCCTTTTCTTTCGATTATCGGCCGCTCAAAGAGCTGCGGCTCCGCTATCTCATCAAGCCAAACTTCACCAGAATTGCCCGGACAAATACTTTGAGTTACAACAACGAGCAACAACAGACAGAGATCAGTATTATTCCGATCAAGCAGGCGATGCTTGGGCTGGTCTATAAAAAGGGGAATGCCTACAATATATATAAGGGCGATTCTCCCAACTACAGCGCCAAAGAGAATACGCAAGATTCTACTTCCACCCTATATACGCTTAAGTTGGCGCCGCATCAACTCTGGTCGACCGAGTTCAATTATCTGCTTGAGGAGGCCGATTCAACTGCTTTGACCTCTACCGCCGAACCGTGGGTCTATACGGATGGCCAAGCGACCGGAACCAAATTTGATGCCATAATCAAAACATCATTGTCCGAGCGATTTTCTATCGATTCCCGTTACACTTATCTGAAGTCCGATCAGGGGACTGGGGAAATAACTTCCAATCTTGTCGATACAAAGTCACACACCGCTTCGCTCAAAGGGAACTGGCGGCCAAACGAAGACTGGACTTATTCTCTCTCCGGAGCTTATACGCGCACCACAGATTATATTCTCTCTACACTTACATACACTCTGACCCCCGGAATTGGCTTTATCTATCGTTATGGCGATTCATTGCGGGTCGATTGCGAATACACCACTGCCCAATCATATTCCGGAGCAACTACCAGGAAAGATAATTTTTCTCTGCGAACCAAATATGCGCTTAGCGAGTTTGTCGATCTGACCCTGCGGGCCGATCACGAGGTCAGCTCTTCGCCCAACTACCGCCTGACCGATATTACCGGTAACGTTGAGATCACGTTGTAGCTGTGTTAAAATGATTTTACAATGTTAACCCTCGGGATAGATCCAGGCACGGCGACGACCGGTTTTGGACTGATTACCGAGAAGAATGGCCGGTTAGTTTTTCTGGAACACGGGATTATCTCAACCTCACCAAAAGAGACTTCTCAAGACCGCTTAAAAACAATTTATGACTCTGTTCGAGCTCTGGTGGCCAAACATAAACCAAAATTTGTGGCAATTGAACGACTCTTTTTTGGAATCAACTCCAAAACGGCGATCAAAGTCGGTCAGGCGAGGGGGATTTCGCTCCTGGCCGCGGCAGAAGCTGGTGTCCAGGTTGCAGAGTATACGCCGTTGCAGGTAAAATTGGCTGTGACCGGCTATGGGAAGGCCGATAAGAAACAGGTTCAGCAGATGGTCAAGAGTTTACTCGGGCTAACGGAGATTCCGAGGCCAGATGATGCGGCCGATGCCCTGGCGATTGCGATCACACATCTACATTCACACAGGATAGCGAGTTTATGATAAGTCATTTAAATGGAATACTCGAGCATATTGATAAGAACTATATAGTAGTAGACGTAGGGAACATCGGTTACCATGTCTCTGTCCCTGCTTCTGTTTTGGCCCGCCTCCCTCAAGTCGGTCAACAGGTTAAGCTTTATACTCATCAGGTAGTGCGTGAAGACGACATTTCTTTATACGGTTTTTTGACTAAAGAAGAACGGTCTCTCTTTCGAATTTTGTTGAGCGTCAGCGGAATCGGGCCTAAGGTCTCTTTAACGATGCTCTCTTCTTTCCCGATTGATCAATTGGTTACTGCAATTACCCAAGGGAATGTCGATCTAATTTCTTCTGTCCCAGGCATTGGCAAAAAGACGGCGCAAAAATTAGTTATCGAGCTAAAAGATAAAGTAGCAAAAGCTTATTCGATCAAACCGTCAGAAATGTCGCTCGGCATTCCTGGGGAGACCCCTGCTGTCTCTGACGCTATTTCTGCGCTGATTGCCCTCGGATACTCTCCGCGCGAAGCGAGAAGTGCGATTATGCAGTCGGGCTTGGATCTCAGTTCCACGTCGGTTGAAGATGTTATAAAGCAGACTTTAAAGAATCTTGTTTAGCAGCCACTTCTCCGCCTGCCTCATCCAAATCCTAGGCAAAAAAGTCTCCGGTGTTAATGGTTTAACATAAATAGTATAGAGATTTACCAGATTCCCCCCCAGCGTGTCCATAAACAACTGATCACCGATCATTGCTGTCTCTTCTGGTTTGCTCTGAAGTGTTTCCATCGACTTGCGAAAAGCAAAGGGGAGGGGTTTGAGGCCAAAATGCATAAAGGGGAG
>JBDRIF010000099.1:0-5559 GCA_043816125.1 bacterium | reverse complement strand
CACGGTTTTGCCTCGGCGCGTAAACTTAAGGAGGGAGAGTTGGTTGTAGTCGATTTTGGTGCAGTGTATAATGGATATCGGTCGGATATTACGAGGACGTACATTGTCGTAGGGGAGAAAGGGCCGAGAGGGCAAAGAAGGCGGAGAAGGAAAGCAAGGCTGATAGGAATTGTTAGGGCTGCCCAGAGGAAAGCGATTAAGGCTGTTAAGTCTGGGGTGAGGGCGTGTGATGTGGATAAGGTTGCCAGAGATTATTTGATCAAGCAAGGTTTTGGCAAGCAGTTTATTCATTCTACCGGCCATGGGGTGGGAAAGCGGGTTCACCAGGCCCCCAAGATCGGACCGAGGAATAAAAATAGATTAAAAGTTGGACAGGTTGTCTGTATTGAACCGGGGGTTTATTTCAAAGGTTATGGCGGGGTTAGGTGGGAAGATATGTTTGTGGTGACGAAAAAAGGGTGTTGGGCATTAACTAAATGAAAACAGTAGCAATTATCACTGCCGCCGGAAATAGCAAAAGAATGGGAAAGCCAAAATTGTTTATCGAGCTTTTTGGCAGGACGATTTTGGAAAGGACGTTGTCTGTTTTTGAAGAATCTTCAATGATAGATGAGATCATTCTGGTTATTAATGAGGCAGATATAGCCAAAGCGCAAAAATTTAAGTTTTCTAAACTCCGCAAGATTGTCCCCGGCGGTAAAGAGCGACAAAATTCTGTTTATAACGGCTTAAGTGTTATCCCGGACGAGGCGGAGATTGTTTTGATCCACGATGGAGCCAGACCCTTTGTTACTCAGCAGATGATCTCTGCGGCGGTTGAAGAGGCCGAAGTAACCGGGGCTGTTGTGGTTGGTGTTCCAGTAAAAGATACGATTAAAAGAGTTGTGCCAAAAATTGACAAGGTAATGGGGACTTTGAATCGAGAAGAACTGTGGACCGCACAAACTCCGCAAGCTTTTCGTAAGGAGGTCATTGTTTCTTCTTACGAAAATGGGGTTGATCAGGGATTGGTAACAGATGATGCGACGTTGGTTGAGAAGATGGGGATTCAGGTGAAAATGATACCGGGTAATTATTCAAATATTAAAATCACCACTCCCGGCGATCTAATAGTTGCCAGGATGATCATGCAAAAGAATTCTATAGGCAAGTTGCGTAAGGAGACTTAAATAAGGGAAGGAGGAATATCTAGTGTTTAGATTTATCGAACAATGTTTGGCTAATTATGTCCTGACGTCGGTGACAATATCTTGGTTCTTAGCCCAATCAATTAAAGTGGTGATTTATTGGATTCGTGATAAGGAATTTAGTCTTTGGCATTTCTTCGAAGCCGGCGGGATGCCTTCGGCTCACTCGGCCACAGTAACGGCCTTAACCTTATCAATTCTTTTAACTTATGGATTACAGAGCCCTCTTTTTGTGATCAGTATCGTCTTTGCACTGATCGTTATGTATGATGCGACCGGAGTCCGACGGGCGGCTGGCAAGCAGGCCGAAATATTAAATAAGATCGTTGACGATATCTATTCGACCGGCAAAGTTAAGGTGGAAAAGTTAAAGGAGATCCTGGGCCACGATCCGTTTGAAGTAGTCTGTGGCGCCGCTTTGGCGGTGATTGTTACTTCTCTCATCTATTATGTCTACTTTATTAGATAAATTAAAATTACCCGAGGCGCTAAAAGAATTAGAGGGGAAACAGCTCGAAGAGTTGGCCGAGGAGGTTCGGAGGAAGATACTTGATGTCACCGCTAAGACCGGTGGTCATGTCGCCCCGAGTTTGGGGGCTGTTGAGATTGCTGTCGCCTTACACGCTTCACTCGATTCACCCCGCGACAAAATTGTCTGGGATGTCGGTCATCAGGCTTATGCCCATAAAATCCTAACCGGTCGACTGGAAAACTTTCATACCTTGCGGCAAAAAGGGGGGATCTCCGGTTTTCCCAAACCGACAGAGAGTCCTCACGATGCTTTTGCGGTCGGGCATGCTTCGACCTCTATTTCTGCGGCGATGGGGATTGCTAAGGCACGTGATCTTAATGGTGATGATTATGCTGTTGTCGCCGTAATTGGCGACGGCTCATTGTCTGGTGGTTTGGCTTTTGAAGGGGTCAATAATATCGACAGCATAAAATCAAACCTAATTGTGATCTTGAACGATAACGAAATGTCTATTTCTAAAAATGTCGGTTCTTTGTCCAGTTATTTAACCCAGGTTTCGACCAGCGGATTATACGTTGACCTGAGAAATAGGATTGAGAAAGTGGTAAAACGGATCCCTCGTGTTGGGACCTCGTTGTTTGAGGCGGCCCGCAAATTAAAAGACCGGACCAAACATATTGTGGTCAGCTTTAAAGTCGATGTGATCTTTGAGGAATTGGGATTTAAGTATTTTGGTCCAATCGACGGCCACAATATTCCTTTGATTATGAGCACTTTGCATTACGCACGGGAGATTCAAGGCCCGGTGCTGATTCATGTCATTACCAAAAAGGGGAAGGGGTTCAAACCTGCCGAGGATGATCCGAGCCGTTTTCATGGAACAGGGCCTTTCGATCGGCAGACCGGAAAAGCATTAAACGGGACAAAACGTTCCTATACTTCTGTCTTTGGTGAGACGATGGTCAAACTGGGGGAGAAGAACGATAAGATAATTGCATTAACAGCGGCGATGATCGATGGGACCGGGCTGGAGGATTTTGCCAAGAAGTTTCCTCAACGCTTTTTTGATGTCGGTATTGCCGAAGAGCATGCGGTTACATTTGCCGCCGGTCTGGCTATCTCCGGTTATAAACCATTTTGTGCCATTTATTCTTCCTTTATGCAAAGAGGGTATGACCAGATTATTCATGATGTCTGTATGCAAAACCTGCCGGTCACTTTTTGTCTCGATCGGGCCGGGTTGGTTGGCGAAGATGGTCCGACCCATCACGGGATGTTTGATCTGGCTTTTCTGCGGAGTATTCCGAACCTGATTGTAATGGCCCCCAAAGACGAGAATGAACTTCAGCAAATGCTATATACTGCCTCTTTGCAGAAAGGTCCTGTGGCTATCCGTTATCCTCGGGGGAGTGGGCCGGGGGTCAAGCTCGAGTCGGAATTCAAAGCTTTAGAAATTGGCAAAGCCGAAATCGTTTATAATAATGGTTCGAAGGTTCTGATTGTGGCTATTGGTTCGATGGTTTATCCTGCGGTTGAAGCCGCTGAGCAGCTAGACAGCGCCACCGTGATCAATGCCCGCTTTGTAAAACCAAAGGATAAAGCCTTGATAATCGAGCTAGCTAAGCTTGCCGATCAGATAATTACTGTAGAAGAAGGAGTTCTGGACGGAGGCTTTGGTTCGGCCATTACTGAGTTATTAACTGAATCAGGAATTAATAAACCGATTAAAAGACTCGGCCTGCCGGCACAGTTTATCGAACAAGCCACCCGGCAGGAGCTCCTTGAGCAATATGGCTTAACCCCTGAGAAGATTGCTGCCGAAATTATGTCAACCCCAAATAGAAACTTCACACTTTCTCCAAAGTAGAAACATCACATTCCCTGGGGAGGGATGGTGGCGGGGGAACACCGGCAGGGGTGACAATCCGAAACGTTAAACTAGAGCTTCAGCCTTGCTTTTGATGGCTATCCGCCTCCAAGCGGAAAAGCTTTGGCGCCAGGGATGATCTTTAGGGGGGCTGGCAGGTTGATGTGGGGTCGGTTTTTCTGATTTGACAGGCAACGACGACGCCGATTGTGGCCGCCGGATCCTTTGAGGGTCAATTTCATGCATCTTTAAATATTTCCCCTTGTATTTGATCTTTACCTGGCCATTTAACCTCTCTTCGACAGTGACCTTGGTCCGCGGTAATAGAAAATACGGTTGGTGTTTCTCTATCTGGAAAATCCGATTTTTCCAGTGGATGGTGTAGTCATTACAAAGAACTCGCATTTCCTGAAAACTAAAGATCGCGTCCAGCTCAGCCTTAGTTTTTCCAACTGGCCGATGGACATCAGTGTTGTTTTTCGGTGGCACACTAAACTTTTGATTGTGTTTGGCGAGGTAAGTTTGGTTGAGAAAACGATTAGCATCGGGAATGGTGGAAATTCCTGCCAGGCGCAGTTCTTTTACCAAACGATCCTGTAGAGTCTCAAAAAGCCGTTCTACCCGGCCCTTGGCCTGAGGACTGCCAGCATTGAGCACTTCAATTCCTAAGTCCACTTCCATAGCGCGGGTGAATTGGGTCAGGGCATATTTTCTGCCCTGTAATTCCTCTTCCAGGGTGGGCTTACGGTTGGTGACATAGATACTGTCTTTATCGACGTAGAAAATCCCTGGGCGGCCAAACCTTTTTAGGTATGTCCGGCTGAACAGCATTAAATTCCTGGTGTCTTCATGTTCGGTAAAGCGAAGGAAAACCCGACTAGTGGCATCATCGATTGAAGCCAAGACAATACATTTGGCTCCGCGTCCTTCAAACCAATCATGGTCAGACCCATCCATTTGTGCCATTTCTCCGAAACAATCTTTGCGCTCCCGCCACTCGCGGTGCGTTGCTTTCCTTTTCCTGTCTTCCCAGAGGTTCTCGGCGATCATGAGCTGGCGCACTTTTTCGGCGCTTAGTTTAATTTTATCCAACTCTAATAGCTTCTCCGCGGCGAAGCCGGGGCGGAAGTCAGAATATTTTTCTTTTATTTTGCTGATCGCTTTATCCGCCAGACCGGTTGGCAGTTGATGGTTTGACGGCTGCCCGCGCAGACCGTGGATGATGGCTCGGTCGCCCTTCTTCTTGATTCTCTGACAAAGCCGATTTATCCATTCACGCGACAGACCGAGCAGTTCGCCGGCCTTCCCCTGTGTTATCCTCTTTTGCATCGCCTGATGGAGCACCTTAACGCGGTCGAGTTCCTTTTGTGTCATTTGCAACATATCTCCATTAGCCATTTAGCATCACACTCCTTATTCACCTATCGTATCGGAAATGTGACCTTTCTATTTTGGCCAAATGTGATGTTACAACTTTGGTGCTACACCTCCGGCGGGCAAGTTGACTGGGGCTTTTTTTATTGCTAAAATTAAATTATCGACGGTCCCCGATAGCTCAATGGTAGAGCACTTGACTGTTAATCAAGTTGTTGCTGGTTCGAGTCCAGCTCGGGGAGCCAGCCTTCGCTCGAGGCTACGGCTGGCAAGCCATAGATCCGTCCGCCGAAGCTATTTTACACAACTTAACGCGAAGGAGGACTACGGCTGGCAGACCAAATTAATATCATGTACTACACTTATATTCTTAGAAGCCTAAAAACTGGTCGACTATATAAAGGCTGGACTCATAATTTAGAAATGAGACTGAAAACACATGAGACACTCCCTTGCCACACAGACAAAACGGATGGCCCATTCGAATTGGTTTGGTATTGTGCTTTCAAAGATAAGTTTAAAGCGTTAGCATTTGAAAAATATTTAAAGTCCGGATCTGGTCGTGCATTTACTAATAAACGGTTAGTGTAAAATTGTGGCTGCGTCAGCCGAAGCTCGCCACTGGCGAGCGAAGGCTGATTCGAGTCCAGCTCGGGGAG
>JBDRIF010000098.1:0-8977 GCA_043816125.1 bacterium | reverse complement strand
CCGGAAATCTGGCCGACAGCAACAGGGGCGATCACCGATTTTTGACGAAATTCTTCGCGCGCATGGATATTGGAAAGATGAACCTCGATAGTTGGAATCTTAATGGCCGAAATGGCATCTCTGATCGCAACACTGGAATGGGTATAGCCGCCGGGATTGATAACAATAGCATCAATCTTCCCTTTGGCCCCGTGGATTGCATTAATGATCTCCCCTTCGATATTGCTCTGATAGGTTTCTAATCCTATTTTCAGATCTTTAGCCAAAGTTGCTAGATCCTGATTAATTTCTTCCAAAGAAGTACTACCGTAAATACTGGTTTCTCGTTCACCTAATAGATTTAAATTTGGACCGTGGATTATTAGAATTTTCTTTGACATTTTTCCTCCTCTTACTCAGGAAACTGTGGACTTAAGTCCACAGTTTCCCAACTTTGGTTCCCTGTTGTACTGAAATACGATTGTAGCATAAGCGGCAATAAAAGTGCTATAATTTTTGTTCATGACAAGAAAGAAGCGAGCTTCAATCAGAAAAATGCTCCTTATTGCCGGACTCATTATGACTTCTGCCTTCGCCGGCTTAACCCTACAGATATTACACCAGTTACCCGATGTTGATACTATTGATACTTACACACCGAGCGAAAGCACCCAATTATATTCTCTGGATGGGAAAGTTTTGGCCCGGCTACACAGGGAGGAAAACAGAAGAGTCATCCCCTTATCACAAATCTCCCCCTATTTCATCAAAGCGGTCGTAGCCACTGAGGATCCAAATTTCTTCAACCATCACGGCCTCGATTTCTCCGGAATCGTCAGAGCGGCAGTCAAAAACGTTATGTATGGACGAGTAGTTGAAGGTGGGAGCACGATCACCCAACAGTTGGCTCGCAACATCTTTTTGACCAGAAAGAAAAAACTGACCAGAAAGATCGGCGAAGCGATTTTAGCCATGCAAATTGAACGTTATTATTCCAAAGAAGAGATCCTGGAATTATATTTCAATCAGGTCTATCTCGGCCACAACACCTACGGACTCGAGTCGGCTGCTTCCCTATATTTCAACAAAAAGGCACAGGAACTAACCTTGCCGGAAGCGGCGATGCTGGCCGGATTAATTCGCGGACCGGAATTATATTCTCCCTTTCGAAATCCCGAGCGGGGCAAAGCGCGACAACTTTTTGTTTTAGGGAAGATGCTGCAGCACAAAGTAATTACCGATCGAGACTATAAGCTGGCGGCTATTGCCGAATTGGAATATTTCCCGGAAAATTTAAAGCGCAAAGGAGAGATTGCCCCCTACTTTATCAGCTATGTCCTCAAAGAGCTGATCGACAAATATGGCGAGGAAGAAGTGTATCATGGAGGCTTAAAAGTCTACACTACCCTCGACAGCTTGATGCAGACAACAGCCGAGGATGTGGTTACCAGATATGTCAGTGCCGAAGGGAGTAAATATAATTTTTCCCAATCTGCCCTCCTCTCAATCGACCCGAGAACCGGATACATCAAAGCCATGGTCGGCGGAGTCAATTTTCATGAAAGCAAATTTAACCGGGCAACCCAGGCCAAACGACAACCCGGATCAACATTTAAACCGTTCGTCTACACCGCGGCGATGGAACAGGGAGTCTCTCCCGGTGAAATTCTCGTCGATGAGCCGACAACCTTTGAAGTCTGGCCTAATGAATGGAATCCTGATGGGACCTGGACTCCGCTAAACTTTACCAAACAGTTTTATGGCCCGGTCACTGTCAGATATGCCCTGGAAAAATCATTAAATATTCCGGCAATTAAATTAACCGAACGGGTCGGGATTAACTCGGTAATTGATGTTGCCAAAAGAATGGGAATTACCAGCCATATTGAACCGGGCCTCGCCATTTGTTTAGGGGTTTCGGAAGTCACTTTACTGGAACTGACTTCAGCCTTTACCCCCTTTGCCAATAGCGGGATTCGGGTTGAACCGACAGCCGTTGTCCGGGTGGAGAACAGGGACGGAGTGGTACTGTACAAACATTTGATCAAAGAGAAACAGGCAATTGAGCCGAACACCGCCGCACTTATGGTCGATCTAATGAGTGGTGTTTTAAAAAGAGGGACCGGAGTCCGCGGCCAGATCAATCGGCCGGCAGCCGCCAAAACTGGAACAACAGAAAACTACAAAGATGCCTGGTTTATCGGTTTTGTCCCACAATTAGCAACCGGCGTCTGGGTCGGCAACGACAATAATGTCTCGATGGAAGGGGTGGCCGAGGTCGCTGTCTGCCCCAGGATTTGGAAAACTTATAATGACATAGTACTGGCCAACGAACCGGTGATATATTTCCCCAAACCGGAGGGGCTGGTAGAAGTGGAGATATGTTCGGCTACCGGTCGCTTGGCGACAGAGTATTGTCCGGAAATCACCAGAGTCAAGGCCTCCTTTAGAAAAGACTCAATCCCTGAGGAGCGGTGCGATTTTCATGAGCCACCGGCCTGGCTGCATGAATAGCATAAAATTTGGCACCGACGGCTGGAGGGCTAAGATTGCAGAGGATTTTACCTTTGACAATGTCGCCCTTGTAACCGAGGCGTTTATCGGTTGGCTCAAAGAAAAAGGGCTCGATAAAAATGGGGTAGCAGTCGGTTACGACAACCGTTTTCAGTCGGAATCGTTCGCCAACGTAGCGGCTAAAGTTTGTTCGGGGGCCGGCATTAAAACATTCTTGTCCGATAGAGCGATCGGCTCCCCTGTTCTCTCCTACACTGTGAATAACCAAAAGCTCGGCGCCGGCATAATGATCACCGCTTCGCACAATCCACCAGACTGGAACGGCTTTAAGATCAAAGAAAATTTCGGCGGCTCGGCATTTCCCGAAACAACCAAAGCGATTGAAAAGAATCTTAGCCCTACAACCTCAATCACTCCCTCAGGCAAGAACATAGAAATAATAAATCCCTTACCGGAATATCTCAAGGCAATCGCCAAATTAGTTGATCTGGATTTAATAAAAAACTCTGGCCTGCAATTATTTGTCGATGCGATGCACGGGAGCGGCGCCGGCAATTTTGCCGCCCTCGGTCTAAACATCACCGAGCTCCGGGGAAAAAGAGATCCATTATTTGGCGGGGTCAATCCCGAACCGATTGCGGTTAACCTGCAACAATCGATGTCGTATCTCCGGGATAATGCCCAAGGATTGGCTGCCTGTATCGTGCTCGACGGAGATGCCGATCGTCTGGCGGCAATTGATGCGACCGGAAAGTTCATCACCACTCATCAAGTCTTCTCCCTTCTACTCCATCATTTGGTCGTGCACCGAAAAATGTCTGGTGACGTTGTTAAGACTTTCAACTTAAGCAGATTGATCGATAAGCAGTGCGCTCAGCACGGCCGAAATCTAATCGTCACCCCTATCGGCTTTAAATATGTGGCCGATCTAATGTTAAAACAAGATATTCTACTCGGCGGTGAAGAATCAGGGGGCATGGGGATTAAAGGTTTTATTCCGGAGCGAGACGGTTTATTCGCCGGACTGATGCTATTTGAGCTTATGGCCAAGGAAAAGAAAACACTCTGCCAGATTATGGACGACCTGATGAAAGAGCATGGATATTTTTATTATGACCGGATAGATCTGCATACAGAGAAAGCACAGGAAACGGTAAAGAAGCTTAAAGAAAAACCCCCGACTGAATACGGCGGCAAGAAGATCACCAAAGTAGAAACATTAGATGGATTAAAACTCAATTTCGAAGACGAAAGCTGGATCCTTTTTCGCGCATCCGGCACCGAACCGCTGCTGCGCATCTACTGCGAAGCGAGGTCGGAGGATGCAGTAACACAACTTCTCAGCGCTGGCAAAAAACTTAATCTATCTTCCTAATCGTACAATTTGAAGTATCTGCAACATAAAGACTCGTCCCATCGGCAGTTAAACCATATATAGTGCTAAAACTGGCGTCTGCCCCGGTTCCATCGCTTGCCCCAATCGTTCCTGCGGTGCCGGCCAAAGTCGTCACTACAGCTGTCTCTATCACTATTTTCCTAACAATACGATTTCCTGTATCTCCAATATAAAGGTTATCACCATCAGAAGTAATCCCACAAGGAATCCTAAAACTTGCAGCTGTCCCTATTCCATCGCTTGAACCAGCAACTCCTGACCCGGCAAAAGTTGTAACTACTCCGGTATCAATAACTATTTTGCGGACCAACTTACCTCCACTCTCAGCCACATAAAGATCCACCCCATCTACAATCGTAAGTAAATATGGTATGTCAAAACGTGCATCTGCCCCTGTTCCATCTGCTGAACCGGAGGACCCTGCCATTCCCGCCAGTGTTGTTACCACTCCCGTTGCAATCACTACTTGGCGAACTGTATGGTTTCCAGTTTCTGACACATAAAGATTTGTTCCATCAGTCGTAATCCCTGTGGGCTGATCAAAACGTGCATCAGCCCCTGCGCCATCTGTTGAACCGGAATTTTCAAAAGAACCGACATAAGTAGCAACCACTCCAGACAATGCCAAATCGCCTTCTTGTATTGATCCACCGATTAAATACAAGGTAGTAGATGTGGTAGTGGTTGTAGTTGTAGTTGTAGTTGTGGTTGTGGTAGTGGTTGTAGTTGTGGTTGTGGTTGTGGTTGTGGTTGTGGTAACACTAACAGTAGTAGTCGTGATTTCAGGCAGAGCAGTTTCATCAACTGCTGAACAAGCAAAAAGTGTAAAGCCAAAGAAAACGAAGAATGCAAATAATATCAATATATTATGTTTCACTAATTTCCCTACTAAATTATTCTTCCCGACTTAACTCTTTTTCAAAAGCTTCTTTCTTTTCGATCCGTTTAATTTCAGCCTGTTCGTCCCGATATTCGGTCCAAGCGTTCAGATCTTTGAAGAGAGTCCCTAGTTTTTCATGCAGCTTCTTGTCATCAGCCGCCACCATGGAAGCTTTCTTGTACTGCTCTATCGCCTCTTTCTTCTGGTCGTTATTCTTATAGGCGTCGGCTAAAAGGATATATAGTTCGGCATTGCCACCATCGATCGCCACCGCTTTTTGATACTGCTCCAAAGCCATCTTCTTTTGGCCGATAGTATTGTATGTATCGCCTAAAAAGATATAGAGAAAAGCATTGGCCGGAGTTAAGGCAATTGCCTCATTATATTTTTCTATCGCCTCGCGCACCTGGCCACGAAAACGGAATTCATGCGCCTTTAGCTCGGGGCTCAACAACTCAACCTTCGCTTTACTCTTTATTCCGGAAAACCATTTCTGAAATGCCTGCCCCTGTTTTTCGGCCAAGACCTGTTTTTCAATATCTTTCTCTTCTCCGGTCGGTGTTCTTAGACGGGAATCGGTTAATTTTATTATATGGTACCCGAAGTCAGATTTAACCGGTTTGCTCACTTCATCAACTTTCAGAGCAAAAACAGCTTGCTCAAAAGGCTTAACCATTCGACCGGTTGTAAAATACCCGAGGTCCCCACCCTGTTTCCCCGAACCGAGATCCTTGGAATATTCCTTAGCCAAAGCAGCAAAGTCATCGCCCTTCGCCAGCCGCCCCACCAATTCGTTGGCCAACGCCTCCGTGCTAACCAAGATATGGCTCGCTTTGACTTCACGCAAATCATCGGGAGTAACTTGAGCTTCTTGTCTGATCGTATTAACCATTTTTTGGACCAACATCTCATTCTTCATCATGCTTTTGAATTTACTAAGAGTTAGACCGGATTGTTTGAGGACCCCTTCAAGCTGTTGTTGAGAAGAAAAGTTTCCCTGTTTCATAATATTTTCTATCGCCATATCGATCTCATAACCGGAGACCTTAACTTTGCGTTTGGCCTGGTTGAGAACCAGAGTAAAATCTATTGTTTGGCCGATCGCCAGATTCTGGATAAAAGCGAGATCTTGAGGCCTGACATCGTCGCCAAACTGGCCGATAACCCGGCTGACAATTTCCCGATAACGCAACGGATCGATCTGTTGTCCATTAACTTTGGCAATCCCGCTAGGTCGATCGGTTCCACCAGAAAACCTGGTAGCAGAAATCCCATAAAACATCGAAGCCGCAAAAATCACGACCACCACCATCATAATCGTCTTCATCTTCTTTCTGAAAAAACTTAACATTATTTTACCTCCGATTTTAATACTTTAGAAACCGAGATGTATGCCCCCAGCATCCCCAGCGCCGTCCCCCCTAAGATCATAACCAGATAGATCAACGAAAGCAATGCCCGATCGGTCACAATCGGCAAGAACGGCAGAGCTTTGGCGATCCGAAAACTAACCGCGGTATAGGAGAATTTTAAGACTACAAAGGCGACAAACCCACCCAATACACCAATCAGGATCCCTTCAATAATAAAAGGCCATTTAACAAAAGTATTAGTCGCGCCGACAAGTTTCATAATATAGATATCTGTCTCCCTGGCCAAAACAGTTAGGCGGACAGTATTGACCACGATCAACAGCGTCGCAAAAGAGATTAGGAGAACAAAGCTCGCCCCGCCGATCCGGACGGCATCGAGTAAAGACTCGATCTGATCTATCAACTGACCGCTGTAGCGAACCTCCGTAACATGTTCTTGTTTGGAAACCTGGGTAGCCACAGAGGCAAGGAGATCGGGAGTCCTGACCTGAATAGTAAAAGTGTGAGGCAAAGGGTTTGTCTGGATCACATCGTCGAGACTCAACGTTCCGCCAAAATCTTTTTTAAAAGTTTTCCACGCTTCATCCTTGGAGATAAAAGCGACTTTTTCTACCCCAGGTATCTGAGACAACTTAACTTGCAAAGCCCCCGCCTGTTCCAGCGATAATTTTCCGGTCACATATGCGGCGATATCCATTTTGGCAGAGACGGTCCCGATAATATTTCCCAGGTTGATGATCAAAAGCATGAACATTCCCAAAACAACCAGGGCCACACTAATTGTCCCGACCGAAACCATACTCATCAACGCCCCTCGTCTGAAAGAGCGAAAAGCTTCGACGATAAAAAATTCGATATTACTAAACACTATAGCCACCAAGTTGCTGATCGCGAATGATCCGCCCCGCCTCGATCCCCACCACCCGGCGCTTCATATCATCGACAATACTCTTATTATGAGTAGCAACAAGGACAGTAGTATGCCGTTTGTTAATTTTATCCAAAAGCTGAATAATATCCCAGGAAGTAGTCGGATCAAGATTGCCGGTCGGTTCATCGGCCAGCAAGATCGGCGGATTATTAACAATCGCCCGGGCGATACAGGCCCGCTGTTTCTCTCCCCCCGATAATTCATGAGGGAAGGCATTGGCCCGTCTTAACATCCCGACCAACTCGAGTGACTGCATCACTTTACGACGGATAGTGGAACGCTGAGCGCCGGTTACGCGCAAGGCAAAAGCAACATTTTCGAAAACAGTCCGCCGAGACAATAATTTATAGTCCTGAAAAACGACACCGATATTACGCCGCAGATACGGGACCTGATCGGGATGCAGATCGGCGACATTGATCCGGTCGACAACAACTTTGCCCGACGAGGACAATTCTTCACGATAAAACAACTTCATTAGAGTAGTTTTGCCGGCACCGGAGGGACCGACCAGAAAGACAAATTCCTCCTTGCCGATATGGAGATTGATGTCCAACAAGACATCAACCCCATTACTATATGTTTTTGAAACGTTTATTAATTCAATCATGAGTAAATCAGGCGTACAAAGGGAACTGTCGGCAAAGTTCTTTGATCTTGCCGGCAACATCAGTTTTTATTTTGGCCTCTTCGGGCCGGCTCAAGACCTGCCCGATCAGATCGGCCACTATTTTCATCTCGTTCTCTTTCATCCCTCTGGTTGTCAAAGCCGGTGTCCCGATCCTGATCCCCGAAGTAACAAAAGGAGATTCCGGATCATAAGGAATAGTATTTTTGTTGACCGTAATGCCTACTTCATCCAATACTTTTTCGGCCACCTTGCCGGTCAATTTTTTCGGCCGCAGATCGACCAGGACAAGATGATTATCTGTCCCGCCGGAAACCAGCCTTAAGCCGTTGGCAATTAAACCCTCGGCCAAAACAGCGGCATTCTTCACGATCTGCTTTTGATACTGTTTGAACTCTTTGGTCAGAGCTTGTTTAAAACAGACCGCCTTACCGGCGATTACATGTTCTAACGGTCCACCTTGATTTCCCGGAAAAACAGCCTTGTTGACCTGTTTGGCAAAAGCTTCTTTACATAAGATCATCCCACCCCGCGGCCCGCGCAAAGTTTTGTGGGTCGTTGAAGTAACAACTTCGGACATCGGAACCGGCGAGGGATGCTCCCCTGCCGCGACTAATCCGGCAATGTGGGCGATATCAACCATCAAGATCGCCCCTACCTCGTCACAGATCTCTCTGAATTTTACAAAGTCGATTATGCGCGGATAAGCGGTCGCCCCGGTTACTATCAACTTTGGCTTGTGTTCCAAAGCCAGCTTTCTTAACTCGGTAAAATCGATAACCTCTTTTTCTTTATCCACACCATACGGGACAACGTTAAACAGAATTCCCGAGGCGTTGACCGGGCTACCATGAGTTAAATGTCCCCCATGGGATAAGTTGAGGCCAAGAATAGTATCGCCCGGCTTAATAAAGGCCATGTAAGCGGCAATATTGGCTTGCGAGCCCGAATGAGGCTGAACATTGGCATGATCAGCCCCAAAAACTTTTTTGGCCCTCTCGATCGCCAGAGTTTCAACCTTATCGACAATGTGACAGCCGCCGTAATAACGTTTGCCGGGATACCCTTCGGCATACTTGTTAGTCAGAACAGTCCCGCAAGCCTCCATGACCGCCCGGGAAGTAAAATTTTCCGAGGCGATCATCTCCAAACCGTTCTGTTGTCGGTCCAACTCTTGATCTATGATAGAAGCTACTTCTGGATCTTCTTTTCTTATCTGTTCAATGTTTGGATGCATTTATAAACTAAAGATAAAGTCTTTTAATATCTTCTCCAT
>JBDRIF010000097.1:0-6441 GCA_043816125.1 bacterium | reverse complement strand
GGAACACAACTGTAAAACAATTGCGCTGGCTGGCGGAGTGGCAGCAAATTCCGGTTTAAGAGAAGAGATGAAGAAAAGGGCTAACGGCTTTGAAGTCTTGATTCCACCTATGTCCCTCTGTACCGACAACGCCGCCATGATTGGATGTGCTGCGTATTATCATCTCAAGACTAAAGACCAAAGACTAAAGACTCAAGACCTAAGACTGCCGGCAGTGGCGAACTTAAGATTATGCGACCGTTGAGGTTTCCTGGCTAAGACTGGCCTTGGCGCGTTGCACCTGCCCAAGCAAAATAGTCATTCCAATCCTGGCCATCCCCAAACTAAGACCAAAATGCGCACTATTGCTATCTCCCAACCCTCCCCCTCTTGTTTCTTCATGCCTGGCATAAAGAACATCAAGTTGAGCCTTGACCTTATTCCCGCCATCTATTAATTGGCCCAGGGCTTGAGCATTCTCCTTAATATCGTTTCTGGCAAATTCGGCTCTCACACAATCTGCTTGTTTCTTTACATCGCTAAATTCTTCTTGATCTTTCGCTAAAGAATCACGATCATATCGGCAAAAAACACTTTGCTCCCCCCACTTAGCAAAAATATCATCTCTCATCATTGTAGAACTTAAGGAGATTGATATTGCAATCATGCAAAACGGGAGCACTTCGTACAATAAATAACCAATTTTCCCCGCCGGATCTTCTCGCGCAATTTGGCAGTCACAATAAGCTCTAACATGAGTCTTATTGTAATCAATTATCTCAAGCTGACGACGGATAGCATTCCATTGAACAGCAGCCGTTACAAGTTCCGGATAGTCACCTCTTGAAAGCCTCCTAACATCAGCCTTCCTCTCTTCTACCTGAGCACTAAAGGCCAATAACTCTCGCTTATATGCCATAAGTGTTGGTTTATTCATCATCCCAGAAGTCAATCGTTGTATGTTCATGTTTCCCTTAACTTATTATCAAACATAATCTGACAAAATTTCAGCCAAAAGTAAAATAATTCAAAAATAGACGTTGAACACATTTTCTTCTCCGACAACAACGCCGCCATGATTGGATGTGCTGCGTATTATCATCTCAAGACTAAAGACCAAAGACTAAAGACTGAAGACCTAAGACTGCCGGCAGTGGCGAGTCTGCGGCTATAATTGCAATTTTGGCTTAATGTATTATAATGTTCAATGATGAATTCAGCCCAGGAAATCAAAAAATTTCTTGCCAGCCATAAAGAAGAGCTGGCAAAACAGTACGGGGTCAGCCGCCTTGGTGTTTTTGGCTCTTGGGTCAGAGGAGAACAAAAAGCCGACAGTGATATCGATCTGCTGGTAGAGTTCTCGCGGCCAATCGGTTTAATAAAATTCATCAGCCTGGAAAACCACTTATGCAAGTTGACCGGCCACCGGATTGACCTAGTCATGAAAAGTGCCCTCAAGCCAATAATCGGCCAACGTATTTTAACAGAAGTGAAAAACATATGATCAAACGAGAATATAAAGATTATATCAATGACATTATTAATGCAATTAACGATATCGCTGAATTTACAAAAGGGCAAGATCAGACAGGATTCTCCGTTGATAAGAAGACCAGTTTTGCCGTTGTTCGGGGGATAGAAATCATTGGAGAAGCCGCAAAGAATATTCCGTCAGACGTTAAGGCAAAATATCCGGAAATCCCCTGGAAAGAGCTTGCCGGCATGAGAGATAAAGTAATCCACGGTTATTTTGGTGTTGATCTTTCCGTCATCTGGCAGACCGCAAAAAACGATTTACCGCCGCTGCTCCCCATATTCAAGACAATTTCTTAGTATTCAGCGAGGGAAATCGACGCCGCCATGATCGGGTGTGCGGATCTCAACCTGCCGGCAGTGGCCAACCTAAAAATCTAAACGACCATATTCCCCTCAAGACTGAAATTCGCTCAAAAAAAGGCCGATAACTTACTGATCAATTATGAATAGAATTACATTAGGCACACGGGGCATATTGCGACGTCCACTGCTGATTAACTGGCAGCATAAAAATGACAATCATCAGCCACTAAGGCCAAAAAACAATAATCGCGGCTCCCATGAACTATTACCCATGGATCCAAACCAGCCTAATTTCCCCTTTAACCGTCTGGCCCAAGTTGCGGCTTATATGGATGATAATCGGTTTCAGTCAATTGAGAGTGTCACCAATATGATGCAAGAACCTGCCAGGCAAAAAAGCTTGTCTCTCGCAGCCTACCTTAACAACCTGACAGTTGAAGTCGAGGGAATCAAATTTTGTTTTTCAGTAATGGAAGGCCCCAGCTCGATCATCTTTGTAGCAGTGAAGGTTTTAAAAGAGAATCAGCTCTCTCCGTTAGCTCCCTGGGCCGTCCCCTGGAGAGAAAGGCAAGAAAGAGGCCTCCATAATGCTCAATTTATTTTCAGTCCGCCTGGAGAATCGATCGAAGAAAACTTTTTTGCTAACGATCGTCACGAAGGGCTCGGTTGGATTCAGCTGGGAACAGAGGAAGACTCATCTTTTTTATATATTCACACCATCCAGGAAGATTCTTATTTTATTGACGAAGACAGAAGGCAATCTCGCATGAGCCCGGATCATCGGCGCAGAATGAAACTATTGAAAGCCTGGAAATATTTGGCTGTTGCCATTGTAGAAGATTTAGCCCCCAGGCTGGGGTTCACCCATGTGGTGGCTCCAGATATCAAAGGAAAGAACGACAAATATGTCCACCTCTACGAAGGCCTTTTTGGCCGCCGGTTATATTATTCAAACCAGCCGATCTATGCTCTCGTAGATCCGGGGGCGATTCCCAAGAGCCTCGCCTGGAATAGCAGCAAATGGTGGTATTTAGACCTGGTGGATCATTACTTCCGATTAGCAGCCAAAGGGTTCTAGTCTGAGGAATTCCCTTAGAATTTCAGACAAAAAAGTGAAATTATTTAATATTGCTGACGAAATATTATTGGTCTGGTAAATGCCATGCGCAACACCTTGGGCAACCCACGCATGGTTGCCGGTATCTACGGGCCCGGCAGGATCGTTGCCAACGAACTCGGATTTCAAGTTGAGTATTTTCTAAATCCGGAGTCAGTCAGTGCCCTTTTCACGGCAATATTTGAAAAAGCTGCTCAAAGAACTACTCTCACAAACAATGACCAGTTATTTGTTCAACTTCTTATGCAGGCAGTATTAAATATTTTGCCGGCCAGGATCAGCGGACCAATTGCCCTGCGGGAAGCGCCCGGCAGAGAGGCTCGTTCAGACGGAGATTTAATTACCTCTGTACATTCCAGATCCAAAACCGAAGACTGCCAATGGTTTTTTACCTGTTATCCCCAGCCGCTGGACCAAATCCTTGGCGCCCTGCCTTCGTTATAGTATAATCACTCTATGTCAGTCAGCAAAAAAGACGTTGAACACGTAGCGAAATTAGCCCGCTTGGGCCTAACTGAAGAAGAAAAAGAGCTTTTCACCAAACAACTCTCCGACATCCTCAAATTCGCGGACAGCCTGCAAAAATTGAATACAGACAACATCGAACCGACCTCTCATGCTATCCCGATGAAAAACGTTTTACGTGAGGATAAAGTTGTTAAGTTTGAAGATGCCGAGGCGATTATTGCTAATGGCCCCGAGGTGGACAATAATCAGTTTAAAGTCCCGAGGATAATGGAATAATGCATTCCAAAACCGCACACGAACTAAATAAAGACCTCACAAGCAAAAAGATTAGCTCGGTTGAACTAACAGAAGCGATATTTGCCCAGATAGAAAAAGTCGAACCAAAAGTTCAAGCCTACGTCACCCTGACCAAGGAGATCGCACTTAAACAAGCCAAAGCCGCTGACTCCCTAATCGCCAAATCACCTAATCACCAAATCACCCCTCTAACGGGGATTCCCATTGCGATAAAAGATAATATGGTCACGAAAGGGACACGAACCACCTGTGCCTCTAAAATCCTCTCGAACTACATCCCTCCCTACAACGCAACTGTAGTTGAAAAGTTGAAAGCAGCCGGCGCAGTGATGGTTGGCAAAGCGAACATGGATGAATTTGCCATGGGCTCGTCAACCGAAAATTCAGGGATTCATCCAACATTTAATCCGTGGAACTTAAAAACAGTCCCCGGCGGATCATCCGGTGGTTCCGCCGCCGCAGTCGCTGCCGACGAATGTATCTTAGCTACAGGTTCTGACACCGGCGGTTCAATTCGACAGCCGGCCTCATTCTGCGGCGTAGTCGGACTCAAACCAACCTACGGCCGAGTTTCTCGTTACGGGCTAGTTGCTTTTGCTTCCTCACTCGACCAGATCGGACCGCTCACCAAAGATGTAACAGACTCTGCCCTGCTCTTAAATGTTTTGGCCGGTTATGACGAAAAAGATTCGACTTCGGTTAACGTGGCAGTTCCCGACTACACCAAAGCTCTGACCAATGATGTCAAAGGGCTAAAAATCGGCTACATCAAAGAACTGATGGGGAAAGGGATCGATCAAGAGATCAAAGCCGCTATCGAGAAAGCGATGAAAAAATATGAAGAGCTCGGCGCTCAATTAGTTGAAGTTTCCCTCCCCTCTTTTGAATATGCGGTGGCAACTTATTATCTGATCGCCCCGGCCGAAGCCAGCTCCAACCTCGCCCGCTTCGACGGAGTAAAATTTGGCCACCGAAGCAAAGAAGCCGGTGATCTTTTGACCATGTATTACAACACTCGCGAGGAAGGTTTTGGCCCGGAGGTTAAACGCCGAATCATCATCGGCACTTACGCCCTCTCCGCCGGATATTATGACGCTTATTATCTCAAAGCCTTAAAAGTTCGGACTTTGATCAAACAAGATTTTGAAAAGGCATTCAAAACCTGTGATGTATTAATTTCTCCGACCGCACCGACCGTTGCTTTTGAGGCGGGCGAAAAAACTGCCGACCCCCTTTCGATGTATTTGTCAGATATTGCCACTATTCCGGTCAATCTGGCCGGCTTACCGGCAATCTCCATCCCTTGCGGTTTAAGCAAAGGGCTGCCGATCGGTCTGCAAATCATCGGTCAAGCCTTCGCCGAAGAAACCATCCTCAAAGCCGCGTTTACCTTTGAACAGAACACGGAATTTCAACAAAATAAACCGTCCCTATAGAATCGCAAATTAGATATTGCTTTTTCCTTCACAAGTTATATAATGAAGCACAAGAAAATGAGCATAAAAAATATTTTTGTTTGCTCTTTTGTTACATTATTAATTGGTTTGTCCTTTTTTGTCTTTTTTAGCCCTGCGGCCGAGGCTGATCAGGCCAACTCCAGAGAGAAAGACTATGGCCCGGAATATTTTCAAAAGATCTCCGGCGAAATAAACGGCCAAACCGCGCCTGGCGTGGAGAAAGTGCTGGTCAACGGAGAAGAAGTTTCCGTCAATAAAGATCAGCGTTTCTCATCCAAAGTAACTCTGAAGAGCGGGGAAAAATATCTCATCATCGAAACCCGCTATAATGGACTTCGTTTCATCAAGAAATATCTCGTTGTCCGCCACCCCGGCTCGGACAAATCGTTTAAGATCAGCCTGCCGCAGAAAGAATTCGAAAACATGGTCAAATCACCGCCAACAACCGCCGGAAAATCGAAAACAGAGACGCAAAACAAAATGGCGGCTGCTCCGGACGATCAATTGATTATCATGGAAAACCCGGTCAAGACATCTGTCGATTATAAATATGTCGGTGAATCATCAACCGCCAAAACCGACGCCCTATTAAGTCGCTTGCTTAGTTGGTTAAAAAGACGGCCGGCCAAAACAGAGGCGGCAACCGGCGAGTTGCAAAAGATTGCCGACGAAGAAATTCAGCGATATCTGGAAAAACATTTCGCCTCGTATGAATTGCAAAAAGTTTTTGAGAATGAAACGAAGAATTTCCTGGTTGAATTTCTCTCTAAAAACAAGACACAGAAAGCTGCCGAGCAACAGGCGAAGAATATAGTTGATAAAAACCTTAAAACAATGGACATTGATGCTCTCTTTAAGACCGCCCTTTCCAAAAACATCACCCAGGCTTTGGCCAAGATTGACACTCAAGCCTACTCAAAAGCCGAATTGACAAAAATGCTGCAGCAGGAACTGGCCAAACTCTCGGTAGAAAAGATAGTCAAAGCTGAAGTTGCAATTTTTGCCGCCAAACTGCAGACCGAAAGCGAGGAAAGAGTTAAGAACTTAACTACGGAAATAATTATTATCGAAGCCAAAGAAGCCGTGGCCCAACAAGCGCCTGGAATTATCACCGAGAAAGCCGAAAAATACGTCAAAGAAAAAGCCGATTCAATTATCGAGGCCGAAGCCAAGAAAGCCGTAAAACAACAAGTGGCCAAGGGGGAGATAGAGAAACTGATCAGGGAACAAATACCTGTCTTATTAAACAAAGAGATCGAGAGAATTGTGGCCAAAGATGTGCCA
>JBDRIF010000096.1:0-8398 GCA_043816125.1 bacterium | reverse complement strand
ACAATTCCCAAAATCGGCAGTGAGAGATGGCGAAAACTCTCCGGATCCAATTCCACGGTCAGATAATCATCTTCAAAAGAGGTGGCCGGCTCTTGGTCATTTTCTTTATCAAAGATTTCAATACGTAAGCGGGTCCAGGGGGCTTGTTTATCTATCTTACCGCGAATCTCAAATTCAAAAAGGGTCGGACTCTTTTTCATCTCTCTCTTGATAACCCAGTTACAACCGATATCTGTCCCCTCGCCTTCGAGAATATAAACGCCATCTACTTCGGAGACTTTCTCTCCCGGCTTGCCAAACGCAGCGAATTTTGGTTTTAAGTGAAGCATGCTTTATTCTACCATAAAATAAAACATCAGGCGCGCTCTTGTTGTAACTGGGTAAAGTAATCTAACAAATATTGCCTGGCAAAACCAATGTCTCGAGAAGACATGACATCGGTATAAGTATGAGGAAGATACAAACGACCTTTCTGTTGCCGCGGCGGCTCATGCATCATATGCTCAAATCCCGTATGAATACTAATACCTTCCATTTTCGCTAAAGCCGTGCCGGGGTACGGCATCGATATCGCCACACCAATAGAATCCGGAGTGTGCCTGGCCAACAGTTTCCTAGTTAGGTCGATACTCTTCCAATCTTGGCCGGGTAAACCGACCATTAGATAAAAATTTGTTTTTATGCCGGCAGATTGCACAGCTTTATTTGCCGGACCAACAAACGGGAGCGGATGGCTCTTGTTTAATTTCTTTAACAAAACAGGGTCTCCAGATTCGACGCCAAAAGAGATCATTCTCACCCCCGCACGGTATAACAGATCGTAATATGCCGCATCGTCCGGACGCCCCCTCTTGGGCACAGCCCTGAAATAGATCTCCAACGGCAATTGGTGAGCAATAATAGCCGAAGCAACTCTGGCCGCTCTCGTTCTCTTTATATCGAAGAAATCGTCTTCAAAATATATTTTTGTGATCCCATGATCTGCGTAGAGCGACCACAATTCCTCCATGATCCGTTCAAAAGTACTGAATGTAACTTGAGGGACCCCCGCTTCTTTGAGAAAAACAACATTTGAGCCGCAAAAGGCACAAGCAAAAGAACAGCCGCGTGAAGTCATTACCGGCGCAAGGACACCGGCTTGCTCCACACCCTGCAGATTCGCATACTGATCAAGAAAACCGACCGGCAATACCTCGGTCGGCAAAGGAAATTGATCTAAATTTCGGATTCGTCTGGCCTCATTGGTCTCTCCAATATTATCCGCGTCCCAAAAAACAAGGGATTTAACTTGATTTATCTTCCCTCCGCGATCAAGCGCCGCTACCAGATCCGGAAAAACCACCTCCCCTTCATGTTTTACAATGTAGTCAAAATCAAGTTCCCTGATTGTTTGTTGAGGTAAAGCCGTAGCATGAACACCTCCGCCAACAATGATCACATGCTCCTCTAGCTCCTGACGGATCGCCTCAACTATGTCTCCGGTTTCCTTATACTGTGGAGTGCTAAAAGTTATCCCAACTAGATTAGGCCGGACATCTCTTAAAACATCCCGCAGATCAACTCCCGGCAGACCGAGATCAACGACCACCACTTCAAGATTGGAAAAGCGCTGAATTAAGGCTGCGGCAAGATTAAATAAATTGCGGGGATAACGAGTCGGCAATGAATATTCACTAAAGGGTGTTGCTTCTGACGGCTGAATCAGCAGAATTTTTTTGATACTTGATAATCGCTCTCCGGCCGAGAGTCGCCTGCTTGGCCCGGCAATTACCGCCAGCCTATTGCTCATTGATAAAGAAACATTTATTAACGGGCTCATTTATTACCTCTAAAGGGTTGGCCTTTTTGAATCATGAATACTATTTGTTATCGGTCCAACAATCAGGAAATTTCACTTTTTGCTGAAATTATCCCAAAATAATTCTGATAAAGAACTATGCCCATTCGGCTCAATACAACAGCAGGCAAAAGAATAATGCCGTCTGAAGTCAGATCATTTTTGGCTCGCACCTGGCAGGCTAAGGAAACGCAAGGTCGGGTAGCAGGAGATTTCTCAACCATGCGCCAAGTTAGGGTCGGCCCTTACGAATTGCGCCTCTGTCCCTGGCGCAAAAACCGGCCGCAATCAGCCAGAGAAAGAGTCAAACTCCTGACTCCGCATCAACCGTGCCTGTTTGACGAAGCAGAGGTTAGCGAAAAACAAACAATTGCCATTCTTGAAACTGATCAAAGCTCCTACTTACTATTTGCCAATCTATTTCCCATTTCCAGGCCCCATTATTTAGTGGTCAGTCCCCCAACCGAGCCCCCTGCCCTTTTGACACAAATTATTCATTCCTCGACTGAGCTGGCCACAATGTTCGCGCTACAGGAGAGCATTGCTCCGACTCTTAATTTTGCTTTTAACAGCCATGACGCGGAACACGGCGGCGCAGGCGCAACGATCAATCACTTTCACCTTCATGTTTTTGAATTTGGCTCGGCTCCAAGAATTTGGCCTTTTACTCCTCTGCGGCAATTCGGCCCGATAGCAAATTCAAGAGTGAGGATCGGGGAGTTAAGAGGCTGGCCAGCCAGGCACAGGATATTTACCGGCCGCAATCAGCAGGCACTTGGCGAAGCAGTCCATACCTATCTTCAGGGACTGCATCAGGCGGACAATGCTTATAATCTGATCATGTTTCGTTATCCAAGCGGACGAATAAGAGTTGCAATCGTCCCCAGGGGCCACGACAAACCTGTAATGCCTATTCGCCGTGCGCCGATCCATCGCTTTGGCTCAGGAGAGACAATGGGAACAATTATCCTGGACTGCAATAGCACGGTTTTTGAGGATCTAATAACTCATCCGGCTGAAACAGAAACCGGTCTCGATCGGCAATTGGAAGAAATTTCCGTCAGCGAAGAAAGATTGGCCGCCTTTGACCAGGCCTACATTGATCAGCATAGCCTTAGATAAAAATAGAGTGAAATTTTTCAATTTCGCCGCGGATAAGTAAATTGTAATTGAAAGGAGTGTTCATATGGCTGTTGAGCGTTGCGCTGGGTTAAGAGGTCCGGGAGTTGAGAAGCTGGCTCGCTGGTTACAGGGAGCAGAAAAGAAACGAATTGCCCTAATGACCATGCACGAGTTGCGAGTTGATGGTCAGGACACAGAAGGCAGGCAGATGCGCAATATGGCTGGCGGCATGGGCATCTTGCAATACGACCATGCCTGCGCCGAGGCCCACCCTGATATGAGACATCCGGATCTTCGTTTTGTATTTTCTGCCTTGGCTCACACAGAAGGGAGAGGCGATCAAGAAATTGTTCCCGGCGGTCAGAAAATGCGTCCGACACCGTGGTCAATTAGAGAAAATCCTAACTTTGCCTCCATTGGGGTGATAGAAGACGTAATCGTCGGAAGGGATCGCCACAATGGCAGAGTGGAAACGGTCTCGGCTGAAGGGTTTTTATATCTGCCATTGCTTGAAGGACAAATGGACACGCCCGCAGTTTTATTTGCTACGAATCGGACTGATATCACCGGGGAATTTTACCCGCCAGATCAGACCCTGACAGCACTCCAGGCACAACTTGTTTTAGGCCGGACCAGTTACTTGCTGGGAAAAGAATTGGGTCTTTGGGAAAGAGAACCTGGAGAGGCCGCGGCAATCATTCATGACTGTCATGGCGCGTTTTTGGCCTGGTATATGCTGGCCGAGTTTCTCGCCGCCGGATTGGAACCGGAAACAGCACTAACTGCCACTCGTGAGCGAAATTTGACAACAGTCCACGCCCCACAGCCGGGAACAGCCAACAAATACGCCTACGATGTTTTATCCAAGGTATTTACAGATTATGAAATTGGTCAACTCTACAGCTTAGGGCGATATGGGCCCGACCCTGCCCTGGTCAACACAATTATTCTGGCCATGGAGCTTTCCCGAGGAGTCTCTTTTGTGTCGCCGGGCCATTATGAACTATCCATGGACCCAGCCAACAACCTTGTGCCAAAGCATATGTTTGGCCGCAAACGCTTCGGTACAACCTCCAATATTGTCCATCCCCTCAACTGGATGGATGGAGGACAAATTGATTTGTTGGATACTTTCATTCCCGGCTGGAGGGGAAATCCTGATCTGTTCACTCCCGAACTTCAGGCCCAGCTATTGTTTCATGAAGGTTTCCGCCGGCAATTTATGGGGATCGTGGCGGAAAGGACCTTGATATTGGCACAGTTATTAAAAGATCAGGGGATTATTTTACCTGAAGACACTATAGTACCCGCGGCCATGCGCCGGGCAACTGATTATAAATTAAGGTTGGCCAAGGATATTCTTATGACATGCCAGGCTGACCTCGTAAATCTGGCCCAAAAATATGGCCCGCTCCACTTGTTATTTGGCGGGCTGGTGCCGCATGGTGATATTCAATCTGCTGTAACTTTCGGCAACATGCTGGAGCTCCTGGCCAGCCTGGATAGAATTGATAATAATCTTGGAGCCGGGTGGTTTCCTAATTATAATGAATATACATCTCCGTCAATCATACAGGGCGTTGATATCTGGATGATGTTTTCTGATTCTCTAACGCCTAACTCCGGCCGTAAAGAAGCCTTTGGCCCCAGCGGCGGCAAAAAACAGCAGCTGGGAGGCTTGACTCTGGGCGCCTCCGACGGCTGGGCCCCTCATTTCAATGGTCTTGGTGCGGCCACAACTATTTTCGGCCCGTTTACACAGTTACACGGCCGGGATGCGGGGAAAGCGTTAAGAGAAAGAATGATTTCCGGAGAAGCATATCGGGCAGCATTCCTAAATTTAGTTGATAGTTTTGTTTTTCATTTTGGCAATCAATTGGCTTTGCTGCGGCAGGAGCGCCAGTTCATGAAAGAGAACAGAGGACACGAATCACCGGCCTTGCCCATCAGGCTGGCGGCAATGTTTAACGGTTTGAATAATTTTCATCCCCGCCGGCTTTCCGACGCTTATCACAGAATGATTGTCCAATCTTGATCTTTATCCCACCCCAAAAATAATTTTGGGGAGTCCGGAGACATGGTGACCCTCTCTAAGTAAATCCTTGTTGTTAATGGTATTAAAATATATATGAAAGTTGTCGTCAAGTATGATTGGCGGTAAAGTTAACAGAGCCGGATCAACTGCGCCATATTCTTCCGCGATAATTTTCAACGGCGACTTGTAAGCCTTGTAGGAATTGGGCCTGATCAGATTGAAGTAGATGATGTAAGAATAGGATTTGCAAAGCAAATCGTAGATGCTATCGACATCTTCCACATCATACAATTCTTCCTCGATTCGAGCGTGTGCTGTTTCCACATCAGAGTTATAAGTCGGTGCAGAGGGAGGAATTCTCATGTGCAGTGCCTTGTATATCTCTTCAATCACATAAGTAAAAGTCGAATGTGAACCCGGTCTCCAGTTACCAACAAAAGCCCCATCATTATCCGTTTGGATTCCAACCTCTTTAACATTGATTCCCAGTCTCTTAAGATGGGCCAGCAGGTAGGCACAGAAGGTTGAGGCATTCTCCAGGCCTTTGGTTTTCGAGTAAGAGACAAACATCGCTCCCGATTTGACATCTCTGGCTGTAAATTGATATCTGGGGAGGTTAGAGCGACGATAACCGTGATAATAATGCGGGATATCGCTCAAGTCTTTTATATCAATCTGGATCTTCTCAAAGACCTTCAGTTTCGCTTTAACAGCCCTTAAGTCTTGCTTTCTCTTATGTTTCTTCCAGGTAATCTTTGGCATATTGTTATCATGATAAATTCGATAGATCGTTGATGGTTGCAAGGGAATGCCAAACTCCATCCGCATTCTTTTGCCACTAATCTTTTTTAGTTGCTTCCTCAACTCAAGCACTTGGTCTTCTAGCTCCTTTGGTGTTCTGTTGGGGGAAATCTTGGGTCTCCTGGACCGATTCCTCAAGCCGTTTGTCCCCTCCTTCTGCCAGCGCCTTAGCCATTTCCTAACAGTATTCCTTGAACACTTGAATTGCCTGGTGGCCGACCAGATCCCATATTTCGCGGCAAACTCAGCCAACTTAATCCGGAACCAATACGGGTCCTTACTATCCCTCAGAATCTCAGAGTATGATACACTGACCATTGGTGCCCCCCTTTTTGTTACCGTGTGTTACAACGCGGCATTTTAGGATCTTCTTCAGTTTCCTGAAGTAAGATTTGCTTATATATCCTATTCTAACAAACCTAGGGGGGTCACCATGTCCGTAGAACTTTCTACCCCAAAAATATGTATCACCAAATTAGAAATGAAATAAAAAGCCAGTCAGGTTTCGTAGAAAAATGACTAGTAACAGTTTAGACTAAGACCACCTCCTTTGTATAGCTTTGTTTCAACAATGAAACGATTTCCGAGGCTGCGATTTCCTTTTGGATTTGCTCCTCACTTATGTAAGAAGACCTGCGTTGTTGAACTATTTGTTTCCTTAGTATGTCCCGTCGTTCAATAATCTCTTTGGCTTGCCCTGAGTATCTCTGATGAGGAGTGACTCGGCCAATCCCTTTGTGTTTCCTGCGATAATTATATTCATCCACAAAGACTCTGATTGCTCTCCGCAGTTCAATCGGATCGCAGAAGGTCTTTAAATTTAAACACATCTGTCGCAGGGTTCGATGATATCTCTCTATCTTGCCCAGAGTTTGAGGGTGTTTGACTCGAGCTAGAATATGCTTAATCTCAGAGTGTTCCAAATATTTTTCAAACTGACCATATCTTTTCCCTGTTCCTGAGTAGAACTGTGTGCCACGATCAGTGAGAATTTGTGCCGGTTTAACATTGTTCAATGCCATAGCCTCCTTGATCGTCTCTACAGCTTCTTGTCCGGTAGCGATGGGAGATGCTTTCCAATGCATAATTCGCCTTGAATGGTCATCCAGAACGGTGAAAAGGTAGACATATCCAAAGCCCAGCACAAAAGCATGTAAAATATCTATTTGCCACATCACGTTAGGTTCCGGCGCCTCAAATCGTTTGTATTCATGTTTGGGGGCTTTAGCTCTAGGCTCAATTAATCCCTCTTGATGCAGCACCTGGCGAATAGTCTCATGGCTTAGGAATATCCCTTCGTCCTCAAGTTTACCCATGATGGTTTCTGGGCCAATAACATATTGGCCAAAAACTCCCTGCTGGCGCATGGCTCGAATTTGTTGTCTGTAGAGATCAGCCAATCTAGTCCCCTTACGCTCATACCTACCGCGACGATCGTCCAAGCAGTTGTCTAAATAATATTTAAGTTGCCAGCGATAGTACCTGACAGGTGACATGCCAAACAAAGCTATTGCCTGCTGCTTTTTAATTGGTGAGGCCTCTACTATACTTAGAACGTCTAATTTATCTTCCTTACTCACTTTGGTGTATCCTTTTAGCTTTATTCCCCGTTGTTCCAAATCTCGTTTTTTTTTAGTATTTCCAGCTCTGTGGCTAGCTCATTGTTGCGATCTTGGACTTCTCTGAGCTGTTTTTCTGTTTGCTTGAGCTTTTCAGATTTAGCCAAGCTGCTTTTTGGCCCTCTTTTATACTCTTCAAGACCAGCTAGTCCACCATGCAGAAAACGATTTTTCCATTTGTAATAGGTGGAGAGCCCAACTCCATATTTGCCTAGTAACTCCCTCTGTTTCTTTGGCGTTTTCAGGATCGTTAAAACTATCTCCATCTTTTCTTCCGCTGAATATTCCCTAGCTTTATCCATTTTTACCCTCCTTGAATATTCTACGAAATTATCCTGTGGATATCTATCATTCTTAATCTGGCCTCACAAAACGACCGAGTGAAATTTAACCCCAAATCTGTCGATAGATATATAGGAGACAAGGAGGATCGATGAATCCCGTACAAGCTTGTAATTTGGATACGTTTGAAGAGCTGGTTGGCCAGATCGACCACGCGCAATATCATTGCCATTTTAATTTACTCGAAAAGAAGTTGATCAGAGAGATCGCCGAGTTAACGCTCAAGCTCCCACCACAGCAGGCCCGTGAAAAACTGTTGCGGATCAGAAAATCGGTCCGCATTACCGAAGAATCGAGCCCACACCTGGCCCTCCTGATGCACGCCCTCGATGGAGCAATTGAAGCTGCGTTAGTCTTGTGTAATTAGTCCAGCTGTCGCAATTACGACACCCTTGGACATATTTCCTTCATAAAATATTCAGAAAGAACCTGGTAATAATATTGCTGTCTCTACGTTATGGAGGTGACGTGATGGAGGAAAAGGAACAAACATTGGGTTGTGGTTGTGGTGGAGCAGCTGGTATAGGAAATGGGTTGAGGTTGGGACAGGAAACACAACCCACTGACTCAACCCAGACCAGCGGCCCAAACCCGAACTTGAAACAGGAAAAGGGTTGTGGTGGAGCAGCTGGTATAGGAAAT
>JBDRIF010000095.1:0-4678 GCA_043816125.1 bacterium | reverse complement strand
GGCCAAGATCACTCACGCCAAATATCTGAACGGCCTAGTTACTTACGACGAATGGGATCGGATCGAAACAAGTAACATCTCGGCGCAAAAATCTTTATTATCTTCTCAGAAATCTGCTTATCTGGCTGAGGCGAATTGGTTTAAATTAAAAGGAGAATATATAAAATGACAAATTTCAAATGTCAAATGACAAATGTAGGAGTTATTATTTTATTGGGACTGTTTTTGGTCGGATGCGCGCCGAATAAGAAAGAAGAATATAAGAGTATCACAGTTAAACGCGGAAACATCAAGGCCGAAATTCCTACAACAGGAATAGTCATGCCTCGTAACAGGTTGGAAATTAAACCGCCGATTGCCGGGAGAGTAGAGCAGATTTTGGTGAAAGAGGGGAATAACGTTGAGCAAGGTCAGATTCTCGCCTGGATGAGTTCCAACGACCGAGCTGCTCTTTTGGATGCAGCCCGAGCGCAAGGGGCCGAAGAGGTTAAACATTGGGAAGATGTCTATAAACAAGCCCCGATCATCTCTCCCCTCTCCGGTTTTATCATTCAACGAAATGTGGAACCGGGCCAATCGGTCTCTGCCGCCGATCCGATCCTCGTTATGGCCGATAAATTAATTATCAAGGCCCAGGTTGATGAAACCGATATCGGCCGGATCGCCAAAAATCAAAATGTGATCATCGAACTCGATGCCTATCCTGGGCAGGGGATCACCGGGATCGTCGAACATATCGCTTATGAATCGGAAACGATCAGCAACGTGACTGTTTATAATGTCGACGTTCTCCCCAAACAAGTTCCGGCTTACTTTCGAGCCGGGATGAGCGCAACGGTCAACTTTGTTCAGGATGAAAAGACAAATGTTCTGCTACTCCCTCTTAATGTGGTGGAGAAAAAAGGGGAGCGGGCTTATGTTTTTATGAAAGATGGCGACAAAGTCAAAGCTGAACAGGTTAAGCTCGGCCTGGAAAACACTACTAATGTGGAGATTGTCTCCGGTTTAAAAGAAGGGGATAGTGTTATCAAGCCGACTAAAGAACAAGTTGTCAAACTTTTGGGGGATCCGCGCCGGCGTGGCCCTGTAAACCCATTCGCTAAACAAAACTAATGTCTGTTATTGAATTAAAAGATATTGCCAAGACCTATTATATCGGCGGGAAACTGCCGGTCTATGCTTTGCGCGGTGTTTCGCTGAAAATCGACCAGGGTGAATTTGTGGCGATCATGGGGGCCTCCGGCTCGGGCAAATCGACTCTTTTGGCGATTCTCGGTTTACTCGATCAATCAGATGCTGGCGAATACAAATTACTAGATAAAGATATCAACCATCTCCAGGAAAACGACTACGCCAAACTTCGCAACCGCTTCTTCGGTTTCATCTTTCAAACTTTTAATCTTTTACCAAAGCTGAATGTTATCAGTAATACTATGCTCCCATTTGTCTATGCCGGTGAAGTGACAGAAGAGAACAGACAAAAAGCTCTGGCTCGATTAAAACAGATCGGTTTAGGCGATCGGCTCGATCACCGGCCGAACGAACTCTCGGGCGGACAGCAGCAACGGGTCGCAGTCGCTCGAGCTTTGGCCAATAACCCGATAGTGATCCTGGCCGATGAGCCGACCGGGAATCTCGATTCCAAATCGTCAGCCGAGATCATGCAGATCCTGAAAGATCTGAATGATCAGGGAAACACCATTATTATGGTTACCCATGAGCGGGCGATGGCCGAACAAGCCTCTCGTATTATTACTCTGCATGATGGGAAAATTGATTCCGATGAGGTCAAGAGAAAGACGAAACGAGTTGAAGATTCGAGATCGGAACTAACCGATAAAAAGGATAAGGGGTTGTTTACCTTTGGCCGGCTCAAAGATTATTGTTATGAGGCGTTTGTTTCGGTTTTTAATAATAAACTAAGATCTTTTCTCTCGATCCTTGGTGTTCTCATTGGGGTGGCGGCTGTTATCACGATGTTGGCTTTGGGGACTGGGGCCAAGCAAAATATCGAAGATCGCTTGTCATCTTTGGGGACGAATCTGTTAAATGTTCAAGCTGAGCGGGGTGGTCATGGAGGGGTCTCCACAGGGAGCAACGTGCCGACCCGTTTTAATTTTACCGACCATGCGGCGATTAAGAGGGTAGATGGGGTTGCCAAAGTTGTCCCTTATGTTCGGGGCAATGCTCAAGTCGTTTATAAAAACAAAAACTGGAGCACTAGTGTTTACGGGACCGATTCCGAATATCAGCATGTGAAAGATTCTGTCCCTGTCTTGGGTCGATTTTTTACTCTGACCGAGAGTTTGGGGCGATCGAAGATCACTGTTCTTGGCAAGACGGTGGCCAATGAATTGTTTGGTGACGAAGATCCGGTCGGTAAATTTATTCGCGTTAATAGAGTCAACTTTGAAGTAATCGGTGTAATGCCCGAAAAAGGGGCGAGTGGTTGGCGCAATAATGACGATCAGATAGTTGTGCCGATCAAAACTGCGATGTACCGTCTCCTCGGTAAAGACTATATTGATTATTTCGATGTCCAGGTCGAATCGCAGGGAATAATGGCCCAGGTGCAGGAAGATATTGTAGCCGAGATTTTGCAGAACCATCGTTTGCCAGCCAGTCAGGCCGATACAATTTCGATTAGGAATATGGCCGAGATTCAAGAAGCGGCCGGGGCGATGATTAATACTCTTTCGATGTTGTTGGGGGGGATTGCGGCGATCAGTCTTTTGGTTGGCGGGATCGGTATCATGAATATTATGTTGGTAATGGTTATGGAGCGGACGCATGAAATCGGTTTAAGGAAGGCTCTTGGGGCGCAGCGGGGCGATATCATGATTCAATTTCTAGTCGAATCAATTTTAATTTGTGTCTTTGGTGGTCTGTTGGGAATTCTCTTGGGTTCTGGTGTCTCATGGCTAGCCTCGTCTTTTGCCGGCTGGAACACCGTCGTCTCGTTCTGGTCAGTGATGCTCGCTTTTACATTCTCTGTTTTGATCGGTCTGATTTTTGGTCTTTGGCCGGCTTGGAGAGCTTCTAAGCTATTACCTATTGTAGCTTTGCGGTATGAGTAATATAATATAGGGGTAATTAATCCCTAGGAGGTTTCGAGATGAAAAAAATAAGTTTGGCTCTGGTCCTGTTTTTGGCTGTCGGTCTTTTTGTTTTATTAGGCTGTACAACTGTCACTTCCAGCGGCGGGACAACTGCAACTTTGGCTCACATGACCGGTTTTGATTTTAATACCGGCACGGCCACAGATGAGTATGGGGTCGCCGATTCATATCTGGTCAATTGGGCGCCGGAATTTGTCCCGGTTACGATAGAAGGGACCACCTATGCAGATTACAGCATCTATATTTGGCATTCTCAATACGGCGGGCTGGCTGACGGCAATCAACATCACATGGGAGCAGTCGCTCTGAGCACCATTACAAATATTCCGACTACCTGGGAGAGCGGTTCCGATATCTGGCCTTTAATAGAAGGACATTCATACGTCATTAAATGTACCCCCGAAGGGTATGCCGCATTCTATGTAACCAATATTGATTCTGCCGAAGTTGCGGCCGGAACCTGGGAAGCGGATGTCGAATATAAATTTACAACGGGGACCAGTTTTTAAGATTTGTGTCGCTTCTTTAACTTGTGCTTGGCATAATCGTCGGACTCTTTTTTTAGTTTGACAAAATTACGATGCTGACCGGGATCGATCATCCCCGCTTTGACCGCTGCCAATACCGCGCAATTGGCTTCGTGGCTATGCGAGCAATCGGAAAAGTGACATCTATTACCTAGTTCTCTGATCAGGTCAAAGGCTTTCTCAATGACAGTATCCGCTTCCGCAATCCCCACCTCTCTCATCCCCGGATTATCAATGACAAAACCGCCATTGGCCAGTTCAAACAATTCCCGATGGGTAGTTCCGTGTCGTCCTTTGTTGGTGCTTTGACTAATTTCTTTGACTAGCACAACGTCTTTGCCTAACAATCTGTTGATAATCGACGATTTGCCGACCCCCGAGGAGCCGAGTAGGCAGTAGGTTTTCCCTTTTTCGATCACTTTTGCCAATGGAGAAACCCCCTCATCATAAATTGCGCTGGTTAAGAGAAGGCCTGTCTCTTTAAATCTCTCTTTTGTTTGAGCCACTTTGTCGGCCAGTTCTCCCTCGGTGATCAGATCGATCTTGTTTAAAACTATAATTGAACTGATATTATCCGAAGCGGTCAGGCTTAAGTATCTTTCCAGGCGATTCAGATTAAAATCGCGGTCGACCGCCTGAATAATAAATGCAACATCAATATTGGCCGCAATAACCTGGGCCTCTTCTTTATTGATCGCTTTCCTCTGTAGCAGTGTCTTGCGCGGCAGAATTTCCTGGATTAAAGCATCATCGTTCGGTTGTTCCATTACTTGGAGCCAGTCACCGACTACCGGATAATCGGTCGGGTTTTTCGCTTCATGTCTCATCTTGCCGGGGATTTTGGCCCAAAATTCATTTTCCCCAGCCTTAACTCGATATTTCCCCCGATGATGGGAGACTACGCGGGCTTTAATGAGCTGCATTTGCTACTGCATCTCTGTAACGACAATAATCACACTCCGGATCGGCAGGGGGGATGGTGGGGCTATCTAAACATTCCTTAATCGCAGCCAAGGTCTTTTCTATCCAGTC
>JBDRIF010000094.1:0-2556 GCA_043816125.1 bacterium | reverse complement strand
ACACTTGCCATCAACAGCATGCCGATTATTGCCGCTCTAGCAACCAACGACATCAGCCACTATACCGGACCTCTTGCCGCCGAATACTTGGCAGATGCTTTTCCCGCTTTTGAAGATGCTATCGGCTATGCCCCCGGGCTTATGGAAAGTTCGCTGATAGGCTTCGCCTTTGCCAGAGGAAAAAGCGCTTTGAGTACAGTCAAGAATCTAGTTGGTAACTATATGTTTTGTGGCCTATTATTTTCAGCAGCTGGCCCTGCCCTCGGATTAATGTTTACTGCTTTAGGAATCAAAAGCTGGCAACCATTTGCCGGAGCGGTAAAAAGACTCGGCAGACTAGGAATAAAAACAGATGCGTAATATATTTATCGCTATCTTAATATTAGTTTTAAACATACCTGCCCTGGCACAGGTTGGAATAGTATCTGACCCGATGTCGATCGGCATGGGGGCCAGACCATTAGGACTCGGTCGCGCTTACGTCGCCATGGCCGAAGACGGCGACGCCCTCTTTGCTAATCCGGCCGGCTTAGCCCGCATCACCAACCCCAAACTGACCAGCATGTACTCCTCATTGATGAGCGATGTCGATTACATTGTGATCGGCGGCGCCTACCCTTTTGGCAAAAAGAGTGCCATCGGCGCCGGCTTTATCAATTCTTCGTCAGGAAATATCCCGCTGACCGATATCACCGGCTCAACCATCGGCAACGGCCGCTGGAGCAACTCGGTTATCTTTGTCTCCTACGGAACCTACACCAGCAACTTTCCTCTACTGTCTAAACTGCCGCGAGATGTTCTCTTGGGCGGTAGTTTAAAATATTTTAGTGTCGGCGGCGACGGGAGTGCCGATATCGAAGCCGCCTCAGGAACCGGCTACAGCGCCGATTTTTCGGCCATGGTCGCACCAACAGATTACCTGATGTTAGGCGCCAATTTACAGAATGCTGTTGGCGGCAAAATTGAGAAAGAGAGTGGCGTCACAGATAAAATACCGGTCAATCTAAAAATGGGGGCCAAACTCTCATTGCTGGGGAATGAAAACTCCTCCTTCACCGGTCACCAAAACAGAAAACTCTATGTCAACGTCGACCACAATATGGTCGGCTCCAACCAGCCGAATACCACTCATGCCGGTGTCGAATTTTGGCCCAACTCCAATCTCGCTCTCCGCGTCGGCTCGGACGACAATGAGCTGACCGCCGGCCTCGGCCTCCGTTTTTCCGGCATCGAATTCAACTACGCCTATCACCCTTATAACGGGATCGATGATAATAATTCGCACTTCTTCTCGTTTGGCTACTTAGGTGAAGCATTAAAGCGCTATCTCAGAGTCAATCTCGATGAACAACTCAACAAACAGGTTATTCATGACGATCACGTAACAGTGAGCGGTAATGTCGAAGTTGTTGAAGGGGATGATAATTCTTCTCCGGCAGGTAAAATAACTGTTAGAGTTAACGGGCAGGAGATCGCGGTTAATGACGATTTAACCTTTAATAGCGACATACCGGTCGAGAAAATCGGTAAAAACATGGTCAGGATCGAAGCGCAAACCGCCGCCGGTGAATCTGTCAGCCAGGAAATCAAATTAGTTCGTTTAGTGAATTTTGCCGATATTCCTGACGGTTACTGGGCAAAGAATCCGATTGAAAGTATCGGCACAGTCGGCCTCGTCTCCGGCTATCCCGATGGGACATTTAAACCAGAGCAGGCTCTGACCAGGGCCGAATTAGCCACCCTATTGGTAAAAGCCAAAGGGATTGAACTCTCCGAGGGGAGAGCAACGCAAGTATTTCCCGATGTCTCTCCAGATTTTTGGGCCGCCAAATATATTGAGACTGCCGCCAAAATCGGCCTGATCGCCGGTTACGAAGAAGACGGGACCTTCCGCCCCAACAGAAAAGTAAGCAAAGCCGAAGGGATCGCCATCATGGTCCGCTTCGACAATTTAAAATATCCTGAAGAATTAGTAGAAAAACCTTATTGGGATGTAGAGACAAACTTCTGGGCAGCCAAATCGATTCAGGCGGCTAAGGATGCCGGCATGTTAAAGTTTGTCGAGGATAACCGGCTCGACCCCAAAGGTGTTTTAGTTCGGGCCGAAGCGGTCGATATGTTGTCGCAAACCTCTTTAGCCGGCAAGCAGATCAAAGATCTCTTTAGCTGGGAAAAAGGTTTCACGCCGGAGATTACCCCCGAAAGGCCCAAGACCAGAGCGGCTCTCTAATCCTCATCCCAGGCTGATCCAAATTGATTGCTTTTCCCAACCGCCCTTCTCCATTGTAAATGGAGAAGGGTTATTTTTTTCTTGCCGTTTAAAAAAACATCTCCCTCTCCATCTTTGATGGAGAGGGGCAATTAAGGACAAATCCAATAATATATTTGCCACCTGGGGTGAGGAAAGAATTTCCCTGTATTAGCAACCCTGAAATGCAAGTATTAAAGTGCTAAATGCGTGTAAAGATTTCGCCTCCCCGGTATAGTTTTCAAACTTCGACCAATTCCTTCTGTTTTGCTGTCGATGTTATCGGCTGCAACTTCATAACGATTTCC
>JBDRIF010000093.1:0-4712 GCA_043816125.1 bacterium | reverse complement strand
CTGCCTCGGCATAGTTGCGACTGTAGCCATGTTCCTGGATGTTGTGGTAGGAGTACAGGTTGTCCTGCCGATCTTTATCACCTGGGCCGCCACCATGATAGTGATTACCGTAGTAATGCTAAGCTGGTCCAAGCAGGCCCGGACGATCAACGAATTCTATGCCGATATCGAACGGAAATACCAATCAATCTTTGAATTCTCTCCTGAAGCGATCCTCCTGCTCGATACGACCGGCATGATCCTAGCCTCCAACGAACGCCTGCACGAATGGCTCGACGTAAAGACCAAAGACATTGTCGGCAAAAACATTGTCACCCTCCCCTTCCTGACCGAAGAGAGCAAAGCCAATATCATGAAAAATTTTGCCGAACGGCTACTCAACAAAGAGACCCCCAGCTACCAGGTTGAGTTTTTCAATAATAAAGGGGCAAAAATGTTCGGCCAGGTAGTGGCGGCAACGGTGCGGGACAAGAACGGAGAAATTATCCGCAACCTGACGATGATCAGCGATGTGACCGAACGGGTCAAACTGGAGCACCTGAAAGAAGATCTAACCCACATGATCGCTCATGACCTGAAAAACCCGTTAATTGCCCTAAGTGGACTGGCTGAATTATTTTTATCCGACCATAGCGCCAATCTCGACGACCGGCAAAAAGAATTACTCAACAGCATCTTGAGTTCGGCCAAGAAAACAACCAACTTCGCCATGGACCTCCTCCAGATAAACAATATTGAGGATAATAATCTGCAGTTAACTCGCCGCCGCATCAAAGGGATTGAACTCCTGACTCATCTAAACTGGCTCAAACCAAATGCCGAGCAAAGAGAGATTACGCTAGAACTAAAATCGGCAGAGGCGATCGAAATGGAAATCGACATTAATATTATTTCCAGGGTTTTAGAAAACCTTGTCTTAAATGCGCTAAAACATACCCCTGCCAAGGGGAAAGTGCAGGTAAATATCTCGTCCGCAAAACAGCAGGTTTTATTTGAAGTAATCGACTCCGGCGAAGGAATTCCGGCTGAATATTTGGATAAGCTCTTTAACAAATACTTTAGGGTTGAAGCACAAAAACAGACCTCCAAATACGACACCGGCCTGGGACTCACCTTCTGTAAAATGGCTGTTGAAGCTCATGGAGGAAAGATCGAAGTAGAAAGCAAATTGGGGAAAGGAGCACGGTTCTTTTTTCAACTACCGCAAAATTTTTCTTCTATTGGACAAGCGCTTTAATTTTTTCCAACAGCTCAGCCATATCATAAGGCTTAACAAAATAGGCATCGGCCCCCAAAGATAGCCCCAACTCACGTTCATAATCTGATTTGCGGGCACTCGTAATAATGATCGGGATCTGCTTAAATTTTTCATCGCTCTTTAACGTCTCGCAAATATTCAATCCATCCAGGAGCGGTAATTTTAGATCGAGGAGTATCAGATCGGGAGCGACCGTTTGCGCCAATTTTAATCCCTGCTCCCCATCATATGCCGGAACAACATCATAGCCTGCTTTTTCCAGCTGCGTCTTACAGAGCAACGAAAGATCTGTTTCATCTTCAACAATCAATATTTTTTTTGCCAAAGCTATCACCCCTTATAAATATCCGCTTAATAGGGTCAGATCTACAATCACCCGGTTACCAGACTGATTAACAACCGCTTTTTCGATTACCAGAATAGTGTTGAGTTCGGTCAAAGAATTGAGAAAACCGGTCAACTGGTAATAGGTCGATTCAAAGCTGAGCTGGATAGTTAACCGGTTGGCCACAAATGTCTGGCGCGATGAGAGGAGCTTGATCCCAAACCATCTAAATTTTTTGTCGATAAAGGTCAAAATATGGTTCAACTGATCTTCTTGAGAAAAAACATCAAACTTTTCCCGGGCATAACCGGTAATCTGTGGGGCCTTGATCAATAGATCGAGTTTTTGCTGAAGCGTGTTGATCTCGGACAATGCTTTGTTCTTGTGCACTAGCTGTGGATTGAGCAGGCCGTACCAAAAGAGCAAAAAAACCAGAGCAGCCATTGCTATCGCCACTAATCTTTTTTCATTTGGCTGTAGCTTATTCATTAGTTACTCCCCAGATTACAGATAATTTCAAATTCAAAGGTCTCCGTCGCAAACCGGTCGGATTCGACCAGATATGAGAGGGTCACCATGTTTATTAAAGGACTAGCCTTGAGCTGTTCAATAAATCCGGTCACCATCTTATTGGCCTGATACTTTATCACGATCCCCTTTAACGATAAACTATTTGTCGCTTTAAGATAATCGATCTTTTCAAAATAGATATCTGCCGGGGTCTTGTCTTGCAATAATGACATGATATTTACAAAACGGTCGGTCTCCCCCGGCTTGGCCCCGATCTCGTTGATCATCTGCAGTATCGACTGGTCGTTTTGGGAGAGAAGACTGATCTGCGCGTCGAGCTTTTCAACCGCTTGCTTAACCACAGCTAATTGTTTGTTAATCATTAGATTTTGCCCCAAGTAAAAAGCCAAGGCCAGAATTAATATCAGGAGATATGAACCGACAGCGGTCAGCACGGTTTTGTTTTCGGTCAATATCTTCCCCAACCCCTGCTGTTGTTGCTGACCGATAAAATCGAGGCAATTATCCCCCGCCAGGGCGGTGCCAATAATTATGGCCAGCCCGGTGGTATCTTTGACATCACCCAAAACGGTCGACTGATAAATATTTGTCTCCAAACCTAATGACGTTTTGATCGAATCGGCCAGCTGCCCGACCATCGCCCCTTCTCCGCTGACAATAATCTGTTGAATAACCTCCTGATCATTGCTCATATCTTTATAATAATCAAAGGTCCGTTGGATTTCGGTCGCCACTGTTTCCAGATCGATATCGACTTCACGGGCAAAAACAAGTTGATTGTCTTTGACAACCGCAATAATTATGACCCCTTCGCTAGCCTGCACCATCGCCGCCAAGCCTTGATTACTCGGCAAAGCGGCCCGCAGAGAACAGGCGGCCGGAATAATTTTGAGCAGATGCAAACCGGCTTTTTGGATTGTAGTTTTGATCGCACTAATAAAACTCGATGGAACAGCCGAACTAAAATATATATGTTTGTCCTTGGTCGCCAGATGAGTTAAGGCTGTCTGGTCGTAAACAGCCTCGTTAACCGGAAAGGATAATCCGGCCTCCAGCTTAAATTTGATCGCGGCATGGACCTCTGTCTTTGGCATCGGAGGCAATTCAATAAGCTGATATGCGATGTCCCCGGCGGAGATTGCCACAATTACCTGTTTAGCTCTGATTTTGTGCTCTTTGAGTACTCGTGATAATTGGCCAGCCATGGCCAGCGGTTCTTTTGATTCGAGATCGATCCGAGCTGTCTTCAGAATTTGCCAGCCAGCCTCTTTCTTCTGCAGCTCGGCCAGCTTCAGTGTTTTCTTTCCCAGATCAATGATTAGAATATTTTTTGACATCTTCCCTCTTATTATATAACTCTACCCGCAATATTCAACAATAGTTTTCTCGAACTGACAGATCTCTAACAACCCAAACATAACGCGGGCCCCAAACCAAATCCCCTACTTCCTCGAACTCCACAAACAAAAAGTTCTTTTGGTCGTTGGGATAAAAACAGGATAAGACAGCTACTTAAAACCCCTCAGCAACCTCTTGAAATAAACATCTTGACGACTAAAACTAACTAAGATACCTAGATCCAATTTACATTGCTTCAGATAGCCTAAGACCTGCAAAATATCTCGAGCAGTAAATCTTGGAGCAACTTTCAGCTCCAAAACTATTTTATGTTCAATAATAAAATCGAGACGGTACTGACCTATTTTGGTCCCTTGATATAACAGATCGGTTGAAACCTGCTCCAAAAAGCCAATCCCCGCCTTAATTAGTTCCCGTTTAACAGCAGCTTGATACACTTTTTCCTGATAGCCGCCACCCAACTCATGATAAACCTTGTAACAAATGCCAACCAATTTATAGCTCAATTCCGGATAAATGATTTTCCCCATTATTTCTTTGTCTCCTTACTTAACATGGAGAAGCAATCTTATTACCAACAATACAAATAAGATTATTTCTCAGTTTAACGAGAAAAATCATTCCAGGACTAGTCCAGCCTGTCGCAATTACGACACTTTTCAGGTTAGAGTAGTTCGGGGAGGTTCGAGAAAGAGTTCGAGGCCTAAAAGACAGTTTGAGTTGTTCGTGATAAAAAACAGTTCGCGATCAATATACTTCCTGCCAGTCAGAAATACTTAAACCGGCCTCCGCCGAAACATCACCGGTCCCGCCCAAGCCAAGCAATCCGGCGGGTAAATAGGTGGCATCATAATAGATCTGAATAGACCCCTGGATGCTCGATGACTGGCCGACAATAATCCCGCCGCGAATCTCGCCGGAATTAGCCGTGCGTAACCTATCGGCATAGATCAACCCACGAATCGCCCCATAATTCATATAGACCTGACCATAAGGGGCAACGCAATTGGCATTGACCGAACCACCGGTCGAAATTGCCCCGTCGGCTGAACTTTTTGAGTAGAGAGTACTGCCAATTGGCACGGTTAGATCGTTGGTTACAGTAACTGCTCCCAGAGCATAGACTTCAACAGAATTTGTCAGACTGGTCCCTCCCGATAAAGTAAAATCGTTGGCGGTTACAAATTTGATCCCCGCTCCGATCGAACTCCCGTTATTGATCTGGATATCGCCGTCGCC
>JBDRIF010000092.1:0-5376 GCA_043816125.1 bacterium | reverse complement strand
CTGTTCCATATCATTTAATAATAACATAGATATTTATTGATATTAAGTGAAATTTCTTGAAATAGTTGGCGAAAGATTTCTAGTTATGAGTTCATACATGAATATATATTCAAATCCAGGAAGCAAAGGCCATTATCGGATATTGTGTGATCTGCGTAGGCGTTATGGTGCGACCGCTGACAATGCTATCAGTGGAACAATGAGTGTCGGGATGAGTGACCGTCAATTGTCAGCCTACAGAATCTGCCGTGCTCTAAAAGCTGTTGGAATGGCTAACGAAATGCTCCACCCTCAACATTTTGATAGTTTTGATTATTATCAGCTACGTTATATAACTGATATAACTGCCCCGGAATTGATGAGCTTGATGGTTGAGGCGAGTGTGGAAAAACTTGGAGATTTTATTGCTCATAGAGCCTCAATGAAACTGGCGCCGTATATGCTTTCTGCATTGTCAGACAAAAGAGCTGCCGCTGTGCTGGAACATATCGCAAAAGTAGATCCAGCCCGCGAACGAGAACTGGCTAATCATATCTGGATCAATTCATCAACTCGTCCGCCATTTAAGCGTTTTAATGTCCGTCCCTAAAATATTTAGCCGCAATACTGCTCCGTTTTATGCCAATCCCGGTTACCGTGTTGTCAACTGGTTCCGTTTGCGAGACCAAAAAGCACAACTTAGGACGCCTCTGTCCTTGGATGTAACCAGCCAGAAAACTTATGCCGCCAAGGTCTGCGCCGCGGCCTGGCAAATGGCAGAAGAAAAATCTTTGTTCGATCTGTCCTCGCCATATTACAATATTGCAGAGGAATTCAATGGCCTGCTAAAAAGTGTCAGGCGCGTGTCTGCCCCTTTCTTAATGAGACTTTTATCCGAAGGGTCTACCAGGCAAATTGCCAAATTTCTTGATGGGAATAAATTAAGTGTTGACGAAAAAGCGGTTGTTCTCTCTGTTTTTTATCAGAATGTAGCCGCCACTATACTTTTTCAAATGACCACGGATAATGCGGCCGCGATATTTCAATCGCCAAAAGGGAGTCTGTTTAGGAAAGCACAAATAATCAATGTGATGTTTATGATGGAAGGGGGGGAATGGGCGGTGAAAATGGGTGAAATCCTGAATTCGGATGACCTGACAGTAGAGGGGATCGCTAGACTGGCGATTGTCCCTGAATTCAATCTGCGACAAGTTACTGCCCAACTTGGAGTTGAAAAAGCTGCCCAGCTGGCGATTGAGTTTTTGAATTATTCGTTTCCACACCTTGATAATGTATTGTACTTCTTTGAGGGCAGAACCAGGGACCAGATGACTTGTGCGATTTTTAGATGGTTGGCCGAGAATGAACCTCTTAATGCCGCCAGGATTTTTCTCCGCTTGGATGACCAGACCCAATTCCGTTTATTAAGCGATGCGTATCAGCCGACGCTTGTTGCCTTTCGGAGCGCTCTCTGCCATGAACCGAGTACCGCGGTTAATATATTAAGATCAAGAAATCGATTGTCCACCAGCGGAATGTTCTCGGCCGGGAAAATGCTGGCCGCCTGCTGGCCTGAAGTTCGTGATCTGTTGGCCCACTGGATGTTAAGCGGTAAAAATGACCTTTATAGAACGATCTATCATTGGTGTTCTCTTGATCAGCAAAAGGAAGTTGACGACGCGGTGGTTGAAACTATAGCGCGTGTCCGTTCGGGAGAGGCTGTGCATTAATGGTTTGAGTCCTGCCCCTGTTATGTTATAATTTCTCATCATGCCAAAACAAATTAAGTTATTCGATACAACTCTTCGTGATGGAGCGCAGACCGAAGGGATCTCTTTTTCTCTTGAGGACAAACTCAAAATTGCCAAACTCCTTGATGAGCTCGGTATTCATTACATCGAAGGGGGCTGGCCCGGATCGAATCCTAAGGATATTGAGTTTTTCAAAGCGATTAAGAAGGTCAAGCTGAAGAATGCCAAGATCGTCGCTTTTTCCTCGACCAGACGCCCCAATGTTAATGTCGAAGACGACAAGAATATCGAAACCTTATTAGCGGCTGATACTCCGGTAGTTGCCATCTTTGGCAAATGTTGGGATTTTCATGTGACCGATGCTTTGAAAACAACTTTAAAAGAGAATTTGGCTATGATCAGTGAAACAATCAAATATTGCAAAAAAGCGGGCAAAGAAGTTGTCTTTGATGCCGAACACTTTTTTGATGGATACCGTGCCAATCCAAAATATGCGCTCCAATGCTTAAAAGCAGCAGAGAAGGCAGGGGCTGACGTTTTATGTATGTGTGATACCAACGGTACGATGCTGGCCTATCAAGCCCGAGTAATTGTAATGGACGTTAAAAAGAAGTTTAAGAAAGCAACATTGGGAGTCCATATCCATAACGATTCTAATTGTGCTGTTTCAGTAACCGGGATGTCTGTTTTTTGCGGCTGTACACATGTTCAAGGGACAATCAACGGCTATGGTGAACGATGCGGCAATGCTGATCTTTGCTCTCTAATTCCGATCTTAAAATTAAAAGCCGGCCGTGATTGTGTTTCTGATAAGCAATTAAAAAAACTGACCGAGATCTCCCGGCACATTGCGGAGATCGCTAATCTGCCGCAATCTGCTCATCAGCCTTTTGTCGGCCGCTCCGCTTTTGCCCACAAAGGGGGGATACATGTTTCTGCCGTGGTGAAGAATCCAGGGACCTACGAACATATCAAGCCGGAGCTGGTTGGGAATGAAAGAAGAGTGACCGTTTCCGAACTCTCCGGAGTCAGTAATTTGTTGGTTAAGACCAAAGAGTTTGGTGTTGATCTGAAAAAAGAATCGCCGCAGGCAAAAGAATTGATCAATATTTTAAAGTCGATGGAGCATGAAGGATATTCTTTTGAAGAGGGCGAAGCTTCTTTTGAACTTCTCGTCAAACGAACAATGGGTCTGGTCAAACCGTTCTTTACTCTGGAGAATTTTTTAATTCAGACAAATAAGAAGGGGGACGAGAGCCCCATAGTTACTGCGCATATCAGTTTAAAAGTTAAAGGGGCAGATTATGACGCTACCGGGGTTGGCGATGGACCGGTTAACGCGATAGACAATGCTTTGCGAAAGGTTCTGGAAAATATCTATCCGGCGATCAAGTCTGTTAAGCTGACCGACTATAAGGTTCGTGTTTTAAACTCCGAAGCCGGGACTGCGGCTCGGGTTCGGGTAATTATCGAATCGTCGGATGAGCATTCTACTTGGGGAACGGTCGGTGTTTCTACAAACGTAATTGAAGCTTCGTGGAAAGCGCTGGTTGACGCGATTGAGTATAAGCTGACGCGCTAAAATTTCACTTTGTCTTGATATTTTCTCTGTGTTATAATCCAATTATGATTAGAAAATCAGACCGGGTGTTTGAATCCCTCAAAACGTTTTTTGCCAATAAATCGGAGATTTCGATGGCTTTCCTCTTCGGGTCGGCGGCTGTCGAACGCCAAATGGATGAGTCTGATGTCGACGTGGCGGTTTGGTTTGATAAAAAGTACAGCCAGAAAGATGTTGACCGAATATGGTTGGAAATTGAGCAAGCAGTGGTCCGCCGGAATATTGAGCGTTTAACCGAGAATGTCGCTAACGCTGTTGGTTTAAGAAACTTTCTTGCCCATCAATATCTTGATTTAAAATGGGAAATGATCAACTCTTTTCTGAATAACGGAGAAGAGACCGTTAAACAATTTGCCGGGTTAGTCCAGAAGGTGATTTGATGATTGATTATCCGGCTTTAGTTAAAGAATTTGGTACTCCTCTTTTTGTTGTCGATGAGACAGCGGTTCGTAATCGCTGTAAATCATATCTGTCGGCCTTTCGCAAACATCATCTCAATACCGATATCGCCTATGCTTGTAAAGCTCTTTGTGTCAAAGGGGTCTTAATGGTTATCAGTGATGAAGGCTTAAGCCTTGATGTCTCCTCCGGCGGCGAAATCTTTACAGCACTAAAATCTGGATGCGATCCCAAAAAAATGTATTTTCACGGCAATAATAAGTCAAAAGACGAATTGCAAATGGCGCTTGATAAAGGGGTCGGGCGGATCATGGTTGATACTCTCGAAGAGATAGATAATCTAAGTGAACTGGGTAAACCGGCTAACATTATCCTCCGAATCAATCCTGGCATTGAAGCTCATACTCATGACTACATTAAGACCGGGTGTCTGGATTCGAAGTTTGGCGTTCCTCAAAATGAAATTGATAAAGCGGTCAAAGCTATCCGGGCCAGGAAAAATTTAACTCTAGTCGGTTTTCATGCTCATATCGGTTCGCAAATATTTGATGTTAAGCCTTTTGTTGACGAGACCAAACTGTTGGTCAAATTGGCTGAGCAATTCAACGTAAAAGAGATCAGCTTGGGTGGCGGCGTTGGTATTGTTTATACCAAGGGAGATAATCCTCCGACTATTGAAGAGTTTGCCAAGGCGATTACAGATGTTGTTAAGGGGAAAGATATTAAGCTTGTTCTTGAGCCGGGGCGCTCGATTGTTGGACCGGCCGGTGTTACGGTCTATTCTGTCGGTGCGATCAAAGATATTCCCAAGGTTCGGAAATATGTGTTGATTGATGGCGGCATGTCTGATAACCCGCGACCGATTCTTTATCAGGCAAAATATGAGGCGGTCGTTGTTGGCAAAGAGACTGAAAAATCGGCAGAAAAGGTTACTATTGCCGGCCGCTTTTGTGAATCGGGCGATATCTTAATCAAAGATATTAATCTCCCCAAAATTGAAGTGGGAGATCTGCTTGTAGTTAAAGGGACCGGTGCGTATAATTATTCTATGGCTTCAAATTATAATCGGGTCCCTCGGCCGGCGATGGTTATGGTCTCCGACGGAAAAGCCAGGTTGATTGTCAGGCGTGAAAGTTACGAAGATCTCGTGAGGAACGATTTGTAATGGCTTTACCATTTGACCTCCGTTTAATTGATTTTCTCGATATTGCGATTGTCGCAGTCCTTTTTTACTATATTTTGATCTGGTTGCAGGGGACACGTGCGATTCCTCTGATTCGTGGCTTGGTTATCATTCTCTTAATATATCTGGGCGGACGGATTATTGGTCTATACACTTTAAATTGGTTGTTTGATAAATTTGTGGCGGTAGTGGCCGTGATGATGGTTGTTCTTTTTCAGCCGGAATTGAGGCGGACTCTGGAGCGTTTTGGCAGGGGGAGACTATTGGGGCATCTTGGTTTCGCGTCTACTCCGCACGGCAGTTTTTATGTCCGCAACATCGTCCGGGCGGTTGAGCTCCTCTCCGAGCAAAAAATTGGAGCCCTGATTGTATTGGAAAAAATGACCGGTTTGACCGAATATCTGGAATCCGGAGTCAGGCTGGATGCGATGATGTCGGCCGAA
>JBDRIF010000091.1:0-11683 GCA_043816125.1 bacterium | reverse complement strand
TCTGAATTTGCCGCCAATTCTGCCTATTATTTCTCGATCTCCTTTGCCGCTCCGGAGAAACAGAGAGTTGAGCTTTCTACCCGCTCCAATCCGATCGATACGTCTAAGCTCGAGCCGCAGTCTGCCGAACAGCCGATTACGATCGACGGGGTCTATAAACTGAATTTGACCACAAAGACCAAGAAGGCTGGTAAGGGCGATAAGAAGTCGGTCAAAGCGACTGTTCCGGTAAAGAGCGCAACGATAAAAACAGAAACATCCAGTCAACCGGTTAAGACCGAAAATGCCGCTAAGGATATGTTGAAATACTTTGAGCCGTCAAGTTCGAATGGCAAGGATGTACTCTCATTTTATGAATAACTTAGCTATTACTGCAATAATGCCTCAGGTCAAAGCGGAGAGTAGCGTCGCTAAAACAGAGAGTTCGAGCCAGACTAGCTTCTTGACCAGTTTTGCCCAATTGTCTCCGTCGCAAGTGACTCATGTCCCGGGGAGTCTTGGTGAAGAGTCGATCGATCTGTGGAATCATAAACTAGAAAAGGAGAGCAAAATTCCATCCCTCGAGGAACTACTTGAGGAAAAGGTTGAGGACTTAAGCGTTCGCATCGCTGCCATCCTTGACCGTCAAGAAGCTTGAGGGTGGAATTTTGGTTTCCGATGCAAGTTTCCGGTAACTTGATACGATAGATAAGATGAGGGACGAAACGAACCTGGCGGCTGTTTATTCGACGTTTACAGTCGATCAGATGAAGAAGGAGGTGAAAAGGTATGACAGATTTTGCAATTAGCGGAAATGAAGCCGCTGCGATTGAACAAGGTTGTGACAATATTACTGAGATTTACAATGAAATTGTAAACTTGGTTGCAGATATTGCCGAGGATAACAAGGTTGATTACGCATCTTATGCAGCTAGCGGGGATAGAGATGAGTATAATCCAGCAACCGAAATGGCTGTGGCTACTCCTGTGTATGAGCAGACGACTTCTACTAGTGATGATGATGGTAACGTTACTGTGTCAGTGGCAAACGTAACTGAAGCTACGACAGAGACAGTTGGAGCGGGTGAAATTTCCAGCTCAGATTTACGCGCAGGGTTAGCTAATGGATCAATTCGACAGGTTAACAACGTAGAGCACAACATCTTGGGGATTAGAATCGCCCCCGGAGACGCCACCAATCCTGGTGTGCTGTTGGCTGCTTCTACAGTTATGCAGCAAGCCAATTTAGTGGCTGGGCAACAGACTGATAACATCCAATCGATGTCCAGAATGAAACAATCAGTTTCTAGAAAGCTGGGTGGTCAGTAATCTAGATAAATAAGGAGAGTCCCTCCGACGTAACGTCGGAGGGCCTCCTTTTAGTCTCCTAAAACAGACTAAACGGAGGAAGAATAGATGACAAATATTGGAGAAGCAGTTCAATTTAGGGTCTCTTCGCAGGCTTTACTGGCGCAGGCCGAAAGTTCCCAGTTTGGCTCGGACAGTTTCCGTGACATGCTGGCCAGAATGTATAACAGTTCGGCAAATATTATATTGGATTATAGTAATGCCGAAGATGGCGAAATGATCGATCTGGGCCGTTATGGAATGGTCGATCCTTCTAATCCGGGTGGTCAGGTCGCTATGGCTTTGACGTTGAACGACAACCAGTCGGAGCTGAATACCGTTCTCTCATATTTAGACTTTATCTACCGGACACTACCTCAGGCACTCGATCGGGCTTTCTCTTAAAAGGGGGAGTCAATGTTTAAAGCCAGACCACCAATCAAATATTACTCACCAAACCCGGGACACGTGGGGGTTGGCAATAAACTTATTGAAGGGAATAAGACTACCGATCGGGGTCAAGCTTTTTGGGTTACCATGGCCAATTATATTCATGGTGCACCGGCAAAATTAATAGCGCAAGGTGAACGTTTAACAGTAGCCGAGCAAATGGCGCCGGGGATGGTGGACATGGCGGCTCAGGATCAGTGGGATTTTATCGAATATATCGGAAAATCGGCCAAAGATAATCGCCCCTGGGATTTGTCGGTGGTAGACACAGATCTAAACGGAACGATCGATACTCTGGAATCGACAGAAACAAAAACAAGGGTCCCATTTTTGCTTTATCAAGATACAACTCAACCGGCGGCCCAAGCCCGGTTTGACACCCTGCTGGAAGAAATTGAAGGGAGCTTATCGTCGGGAAAAACCTTTGTTCAGGCGATCCAAGACGAGTCAGCGCCGTCGGTTGACGACGGAGCCGGCTGTTTGGCCTATTTGACCGCTTTACTGCAAACTTGGCGTAACTGGAATTTTGCCATGTCTGTCTTTGGCTTGGATGCCACTAATATCAATTGTGTAGATGAAAATGGTGAATTGTTGCTTGACGAAAATGGCAAGATACAGGCAATTGCCAATTTTGAAAAAGCGATGGAGGTAAAATTTGAGCCCGAGGCGGAACAGACTCGGTTTGAAGAAGCGGGGGGCTTAAATTCGCAGGTCTTTCTGGACTATCTAAAACTCAATAAATTTGTCGCTATCCGTTTTGAACAAATTATGCAGAGTGACTGGATGATCAACGAGTGTCTCCCCGGCGCCCAGGCTTTTTATGCCGAATACGCGGCGGTTGAAATGCAACCACACATTGATACATTTACTTCTAAAACCAGTAATTTTCAAAATCATTTGACAAATCTGGCTGGCGCCACCAACCAACAGGATATCGAATATTCACTGGAGAGGATGTCACTCCGTTTATCTGAAATCCCCGACGTGCTCAACGAGATTAAATCGGCGGCCGAATATTTGGGAGCGGATTTCCTGGGCTTGGATGAAGCGGTTGAGGGCTTGGCCGCCGAAACGACAACTTATCTCAATACCGAACCGGCCGGAACAATTACAGAGGGGGTCGATTTAACCGCAAAACTGGCAGCGGCAGAAGGGGTTATGGCTAAATTTGCCGAGGTGCAAGGGGTGCTGGCTAATTTTGAAAATATTGTGACAAAAATGTCGACCGAATTAGCGAGTACAAGTCTGGCTAATGAATACATGAAACCGGAGTTGTATCAGACAATTATGCGGACATTTTTTGACCTAAGTGAAGAATCGATCAACTATTTTTCCAACATAATTAACCTGAGTATGACGTATCAGACTATGAACAGAGTTAATAGCCGTAAATACCAACGGGACATGGATCTTCAATATGAGGAATCAAAAGCCGACAGTAAACAGGAAGGGAAGCGGGAAGCCATAAGCCATGGGGGCGAAAAAGCGGAGAGACAAAAAACCGAGAAAAGGGTCAGCAGCCAGGCGATTCAAAAACAGAAAGCAGAAAACAAATATACGCCAAAACCAAAGAACAACGAAACACAGAAACCCAAACCGAAGACAAAAAGGAAGGGGAAATAGCGATGGTACAGGCAGTTAGCAATAATACTTCTCCGGCTCAGATGGATAAAGCCGAATTTGCCAAGCAGGCGACTGCAATGATCAACAAATCTGTCGTCAACACGGCGACAAAAAGTCTGCTTAAGGAAATGACCAAACAAGTGCGCAAGACCAGAGGTGAGGAGGAGAAATATTAGCAGGTGTTAAACGGACAAAACTTTACTCCGAATATGCCCCAATTACCCCAGCCGCCCAAGCTGGGGCAGTCGCTTATTCAGGGGCAACCACAGGTGGCCAAAGAAATGCAGTCCAAAACCGATGTTCAGGACGGACATAAAGCCGTCAGTTGGTTTACCGTCGAAGAAAAGGACGGGGATTTTAAATTGACCGCCGTCCCCAACACCTATCAGATCGATGTGACATCGGTTGCAATTAGGCCCGAAGAGGTGCAGGCGCCGCGCACTGTCAGTTTTCTTGGTTACAAAATTGATATCAGCTCAAAATTGTCACAGTTCAAGGAGAGCTATACCAAGAATTATGCCTTGACGAAATCACACAACCTGATGGTCGCCCGTTTTGCCCAGCTAAAAGTTGCCTGTCTGGGGCAAATGTTGTCAATCTTGGGCGCTACGTCCGAGGAGCTGCGTAAACTGCAGAAGCAGGCGCTCGGTGATGCGTCCAAGCAAAACCGCCTGTTATTTGACGAGAACGAGTATAACGGCGAGCTGCTGGCGATCGTCAGCGGCAATAAAAAACAGATCAAGGCCCAAGAAAAGATTATCGGGGAGATTAGGACACAGCTGATCACCCAGGCCAATAATTTGGGTATGAATGATTATTATACCCGACAAAGAATTATCGAAACCCAGATAACTCAATGCAAAAAAATACTGGGCAAATTTCAGGAAGAGAAAGTAAATCTGGAATATCTGGTCGCCTATTGCGGAGCCAACTAAAATGAGTACAAATATCAAAGAAAATCTGCAGGAAGAAAAGGAGCTGACTAGGGAAGACTATCTGATCAAGATCCAGAAACTGGATGTCTTTATCAAGCGGGCAGAGCGGCGAATTGTCTCCAATGAAAAGAAATTGGAGCGTCTGCGCAAAGAGTTGCAAAATGAGGTTGCCAATATGAAAAAGAGGTTACTGGTCTAATGAGTATTAATTACGTCGACAGCTCTGCCAACCATCAGATGAGCGTAGCCCTTAACCAGGGGGCGCTCGACGGTCTGCCCAAAGAGCTATTGGGCAAAGATAAAGAAGCCGACAACATAACCCGCCACCGCTCGGGGGAAGAGCTGGATATTGCCAAGCTGGCGACAAAAAATAATGCCAAAGAGCTGACTGTTTCAGTGTTAAAACCGTTTTTTGCCAAGCTGGCTACAGCCGGGATAATGTCCGGGCCCAAAGCCAAGGCCGAAAAACTAATTGAGAAAGAATATGGCCTAAGGGAAGCCATGGATGACAGCGTGGAGATAAGCTCGGCAGATGAACTTGTTAAGCAGATCGGCAAAATGGGGAAACAGGGGAGCGGCGGAGCCGGCTCGTCGGCCGACCAACAGCAATCACAAGAAGAGATGATGGCTTTGTTAAAAGAATATGCGGCGATGTTTACCGACTATGTTGCCAGCCAAAGCCCGACGCTGGCGGATAAATTAAAGGATTTAAAAGACAGGCTGATTGCCAAAGGATTTTCTGAAGCCAAACTGCAGAGTCTGGAAGCAAAATTAAGTTCGGGGGGCAAACTCGATCTGCTGGAGGCGGTTAAAGAGTCTGTTATTCTGCAGGTGCTAAGTTCTGATACAAAATTACAAAAAGCGATCCACGGCCGCGGGATGATGGAGATACTGGTGGGGGCCGGCTTGAGCAAAGAACAGATGAAAGAGGTAGTGGCAGAAGCCAAAGGGATGGCCAGAGAAGAACTGCGTAGTTTTACCCTGCATGAATTGGAAAATGAATTGATTAAGCGGACCCATTTGCAAGACAACGATTTTGAATATGCTCAGGAATTGGTTAAATTGGGAGAAAAAGTCGGAGCAAATCCGGCGAACTGGCTGCAGAATCACTGGCCGGGGAAACGATCTGACCACGGCTTTGATCTGATGGACGTCCCACACTCGGTAACCGGCATGAATGTAAATACCGGTACAGACCAGCAAAATGACCAGCCAAAAAAACACGGGTTTGAGTTTGAAGCAAACGATGAAAAAGATATTCAGATCAACCGCCTGCGTGCTTTGTATATGCAGAGAGCGCTAAAGGGGGATATGATAACTCATCTGAATACAGAATTTAAGATCAGAAAGCTAAAAAACGGCTTATTTAAATTGGGCATTTTTACTGAAGAGCTGGATGACCAGATAATGCACGAGGCCGAAGTAGTGGCCAAGATCAAGACAATTGAGATGTTAAAAGAGGGGCTGGTTGAGCGTTCGACTTTTTACGAACTTGCCGGCCCGGCGCATAAACTGAATGAGCGCAAGATCAAGGGGCTGCTAAAAAATGCCGAGCGCCTGGGGATGACTATCTCACCGGAGGAATTTAATTCATTGCGGGACAAATCCAATATCCGGGTCTTTGATCTGTCGAAAAAGGAATTGGCCGATGTCCGTCTGGCCAGACTAGGTCAGGATTCTGACCGCCTGGTCAAAAAAGAGAAGTTTTTATTAAAACTCTTATACAGATTAAAAGAGGAATCTGCGATTCAGGACTCAATTCCAGAAAATTGTTAAGTTGCATGCAAGTTTTTCACAAGTTGTTCCGATATATTGAGTAGGAGGACTTATATTCGATGGGCGATTGCGATATAGCAATTGGAGCAAGCACTTATCCATCACTACCACCAGCTCAATGTAGTTTAGCAATAGACGCTGCTAGGGGTGATGATAGTGCACCAAAAAAGACCGTAATTCCCAGAGGGATTACCGGCCTGCCACATATATACATGCCACTAGATAGATCTGGGATTACAGATATTGATGTGAACGGGACTATCATGGATGAGCTGCTTCAAGATTACGTAAGACTTCTGACGGAGTTAGGCGAAGCACCCTCTAAATTTCGAGCTGTTGTAACAGACAAGATTAAAGCAGAATTTGCTGTGAAAGTCGATATTGCCAATCGTATTGCACAAAAATTACAAGCCTTGCAAGCTCGAATAGCGAGATTGCAAGATTTAATTGATCTCAATCCGGAACTGGCCGCTTTTTATAAGGACGAGCTCGAGGCAGCAACGGCTGCAGTCGATGCTTTAAGATTAGGATCCATTGGCACCGCCGACAAGAAGGGAACACCTGCCGATGCGGAAAAATATGAAGCGGCGGTTGACACTGCTATAGCTAGGGCCGATGCTCTGCTGGGCGACCCAAATGATCCAGATGACGGCTATCTGGAAATTGACAGTGCGGTTGCCAGTGCAATGAAAAAGGCGGGCATGGATCCCAAAAAAGCACTCGCTTTTAGGTATCGGACACAGATGGAATTTGCCGTGCTAATGGGAGATCAAAATATTCACAACAACAAAGATTGGAAAACCGGCCACGCAAAACTGACCCCTGCAGTTAGAAAAGCTTTTTATGCGATGCTCAAGCTGGCTCTTGAAGGGAAATTGACAAAAAGCGAATTTAAGAGGATTCTAAACGAGGCCGGGATAGATACAGAAGTCTCCAGCGCCTTTTGGCAAAGATTTTTCAAAGCCGACGAAGTCGGGCTGAAAGGTTTTCTGGACGGAATGCATAATGTCTTTTTGAGTGTTTTATTTGAAATGGACAGCTTTGAAACTTATGAAGATATGGTAAAAGTGGAGGAATTCCCAACCAATCTATTTGTCAAGGCAAGAGATACATTTGCCGATTATTGTATATCTGAGCGTTTTTATAAAATTGATCTAAGCAAAGGAAAAAATCATGCCAAAGCGATGTTTAGGGCATATTTTGGCGAAACGGTAGGCTTAGATAGAATTAAGAGTTCTAATGATGAAAGGTTGAGACCTTATAAAAAGATAATAGAGGATGCCGAAAAGCGGGGAATGAGGGATGAGGCGGTCTGGGATCTGATTGCCCTGCAGATGTATAAGACGATCTATAAGACCATGGTTTTTGCCCGCAAGACTGAAGCGACAGATACAGACCGGCGCAAAGAACAGCGGAGACACGATGATACCTTTATTAGCTGGGTTGCTTCTGTTCAGGAAGAGGACGTTTCTCCCGACGTTGAGACTGCCCTTGGCTGTGAGGCGGCCAGTGTTGTGCTTAATACCGGGGCTGAAGCTAAGCCGTCTTTTGATCTCGATGGGGTTTCGGCAGGGAGTAGAGCAATTATTGACGGTTTTCGTTCGAGTTATAAAAAATCACCACCAGGCGCAGGGATAGGCACGCCTTCGAGGCAAGGAAGAGGAATGTGGACCCCGAGCCCGAGGGCATTATAGATTAATTAGGAGGTAATAAATATGTCAACATATGATATAAGTAATTCAATTGCAGATTCACACGCGACGATGAGGCTAACAGGCCCAATTAATACGAAACTTCATGAGCCAGTTTCTCAATTTTATAACCTCGTTAGGGGATTAGTTGATGAAGCTACAATAAGTCCTGAGGGGAGAGCGGCTGCAGATGGTGCGTCGGAAGCGTTAAAAGGAGAAAAATAGTGAGTGGAATTGGATCAGAAAAAATTGGGGCACGACTTTGTATCACTTTTGATACGACTTTAGTCGGCAAAACCAGAGCCAACGCAGCTACAGCGGGCCAAGGTTGCGGGAATGAAATAGCTGCGGCCGGGGGGGCGGTGAGTGATGCCATTGATCGGTATGAGAGTGAAATGGGAGCTCCAAAGGCTGCCGCTGACGGGGAGTCTGACCTTGGTGAAAGTGGGGATGCAGAGCCTCCAATTATTGAAGAAACAGTTCGTCCTCCTGCCCGCGTTGCTTTGCCAAAATTTATAGTTAGATAATGATGTTTTTACTTCTTTGATGCAAGATTTTACACTCTAAACTCGATATATATAATAGAATGGGTGTAATAATTTTAGGGGCTAATCAGCCCAATAATATCCAGGATACAGAGCAGGAGCGTAATGACATTAATGCGAATGCGGTTGTCCCTTTTCTCGTTATTGACGAGGCAATAACTTTTAATAATGGAGAGATGGGCGGCGCAGACAGCGCGGATTTTCATCAGCTGCCACCACCTGCAGGACCTCAACCATATTCCCCACCAGAAAATGATGACGGTCGCTATATTCTCAATTTCGAACCGACTGAGCTGCCACCTGCCAATCTCGTTACTGCTGATTCCGTTGATGCTGCCTGGGAGACCATTGCTGCCCAATATGTCAATGATGTTGTCACCAACGTTAACGATACCTGGGGAGTGATTCAGGATCTAACATTCAAGTTATTGCACCTCGGATTGGATAAGATCTCCTGGGATCATATGATTGCAGATTTTATCGCTATCGGCTGGGAAGAGGTAGCTATTTCCTTAGAGAAGTATCCCCAGCGTGCCCCCGAGCTCTTGGGCATATTAATTAATCCGAAAGATTATTGGGATGCCAAACAGGAATCTGTTGATGCCGCTTCAACTTATGGTGAAGTACGAAGTGTCTCAATGAATCAAAACTTCGGATATGGAACAGCTACCAGCATAAAGGGTAGCAGTTGTCCCCATTGTGGTACTAGTTATACTGATCTTGACCTGGCTGATCCAGACCTCAACTGGATAAATGGAGAACTAGTATGGGAAATGGCTGTGAACGGAGAAGATGATGACGGGAATGAACTTCCAAACAGGTTTTTTGTTTTTCGCATAACTGAATATGGGGTTGACATTGTAGAGGTTACTGGCTATAAGACTTCACATACATCACACGCTGAAGGCGAGATTGTGTTATCCCATAACTACTTTCATCTGGAAAGTGTTGGAGTAACAACCCATTATGGTCTTTGGGAATTAGATAAAGTCGGCATATCTCTTGACCAGTATTATTTGGCCAAAATGGATATCGGGGCCCAATATGATATGACCCAAAGTGAAGTTCTAGTTGATTTTGACAGATCGCTCAGTCTTCCCTTTGAAGACGCATGGGTTGATGGACAAACGGTTTATGCTCATTTTGACGAATATGGAGATATCGAAGGGGTGTATCTGCATAATTATGATGCGGAAGAGGGTTATGGCATGACTAGAATCTCCGGGGAACTAAAACTATTGGATGATGGCACAGAATATGGGACGTATTATTTTGAAGTTGAGAGCAGGGAAGAGACACAATATTTTGAAAGTCTGACAGACTTTAATAGTGCGGCTGGCCAATATTCTGATTGGAGAGGTGAGTCTTTTACTGCTGTTTCCCAACTGGATAAAGAATTAGCGATGCGCCTGGCACACGAGTTTACAATGAGACGCTTGGGACTGCCTGAAGCTTTTGATCCGATGCGGACCGGTTGGGTAAAGGTGACTCAAGAAGAGTGGGATAATCTTGACTACAGGGACTTCCCTCCTGAAATCTGGGGAGAGGTTAGGGATGACGGTGAAATTCCAACCTCATATATTTATACATTTTTAGATGGAACGGAGCTTTTTGTCTATTACAACCCCGGCAAGATGATCGCCAACAGATATGAAAGTAGACTGTTAATTGACTATCCTGAAGATGTAGAGACAGAATGGGCCAACCTCAATCCGGTCTTTTTTGGTATATATCTTGACGCGCTTGATAAATTTAGTTTGCTCCAGGTTGTAGTTATGTTATTTGAAGGGGCAGAAAACATGAAAGAGGTCGTCGCTACGCTAATCTACGACCTGGAGCCAAGCAAAAAGAAAATCTCTGCGATGCAGGCAGTATTGAGTCAGCGTCAACTTACCATGTCAACATTAAATCGGGCGATGCGCATGTTTCAGCGGCTTGTTCAGTCTCAGCGCAATATGCAGAATACTCGGCTCTATAACCGGGCGATGAAAGAGGCCGAAGAAGAGGCAAAAACCCTTGGTAACCAATTTTTAGATTATTGGAGCGGTGGTGCGGCCAATGCGGTAGCCAATGATCGCAACCGGCGTTTTAATCGGAAGAAAGAAGCTATTGATACAAGATATCAGAATTATCAACGTGAGCAATTTGAGGCGACCTATTCATATATTGCAAATTTGGATACCGGTAATGGCAATGAAATTGGCGAGGAAATCGAAGCCCTGCTTGAGGCCTTTTATTTTGATACCGGGAGCCTTGATAGTGCCAGCCTGGCAATTGAAGATGCGGGATCTTCCGGGCCTCCGGGGGCATTTTCCCCGGTTGTTGCTGGTATGGTGGACCAACAAGAAGAAGAGAATCCCGTGGATACCGATCCCAATGATATTGTAGATACATCCGTTGGTGGACGAAGAATGGTAATTGATGAAGACAAGTTGGAACCGTTATTAGAAAAAATCACCGGCCTACAAAATATGCGCAAACTTCTTTATCTCTTAACAGTGGCAAAAGAACAGCTGAAAAAGAGGGTTTTTGAAACATCAGCCAGTCAACAGGTTTCTCTGGGAGAAGACCCGACAAAACATTTGACCGCCGTGGTGGATGATCTGAGCGCTTTGGAAAATCTGCTGGTTTCCAGATTGGTTAGCGACATTCAGGGAATAGTTAATACTCATAATTCGGCAGTTAATTCTCATGATATGGCCGATTATTATGATGAAATGTACTGGAATGGGGTAATCGGTGGGGCGATTGGGGGACCGATCTTGGGCAATATGTTTGTGAGCATTGGCAATATGTCAATTGAAATTGATGAGTTTAATTCTGCCGACGAGTCAAACTTTGGTGAGCTGGATGTAAGGATTGAGGATATTCTTAATGACTTAGGTAATATGGGTGCGGCAGTAAGACGAGCCATAGCAATAGCCAATGAGATAAATGGAGGGACACCGGAGGTTTCACCCCCTCTCAATGAGGCTTCTGCCGTTAATGCCGCTTGTGAATCTCTTGATAATCTGTCTAACCAGCAATGGGAGATTGTTGGTCGAGTCCTAACGACAGGCATGATTAACTATGCCGGTGATGAAATGGTCATTAATGGGGTAAGAATTAATGATCTTAGAGATAAGCTAATGGGAATGCAAAACCTGCAGCGTTTACTTTTTATGATGGTCCAGTCGATGAACAGCATGAAGAGAAATGTGATGAAAATATCGAGCAGCAAGGCGGTTTGGGGTGATGATATTGGAGTGGATATGCTGGATAACTTGGCAGCCAATGTTAACCGGATGTTTGATTTTAAATTTAGCCGCTTAAAACTGATAGTTATGGAGCACAATAA
>JBDRIF010000090.1:0-3178 GCA_043816125.1 bacterium | reverse complement strand
AATAAATACTGCTTTATATCTTCTTTTACGCCAGCCCTCTGCAAGATTTGTGCAAACCGACCTTGAAGATCTACGTATTTGATCAGTTAGCGAATATTTTTCTTCTCCGGGGAATTTTTTTGACATTTCAAATATCTCCATCGCCGCAGCAAATGCAAGATTATAAACATCCAATTCCCGTACACTCCCTATTCTCTTCGTCCCTCGTCTCTCTTCCATTATTTCTTCCCCTCGTCACTCGTCTTTCGTCCCTCTTCCATCGTTCCCCTAAACCTCCAGTCCTGTCAGTATCTTATCCAATGATTCGAGTTTAGGCAAGAAGAGAAAATAGCCTTTAATCTGGTTAGTCGATTCAACAAATTCGGTGACCAAGCCAAAGCTCTCCCCTTTTTTCTGCGTGATCTCATCAAAAATCCCATTAAGAATAGTTCCTAACTGGCCTATGGTAAATTTGGGGACCGACATCGCCATTTTAAACGGGATCAATTGGCTAAGAGCGCTTAGATATGAGCCGCTGATAATATTGCAGACCTCTTTGATCGCCGACAAACTCGCCTCGGTCAACATCGTCGCTTTTTGGCCATACTTGGAGAGGAGCAGATTCGCCAGCTTGATAGCATGGGCTTCTTCAAAGATCATAACCAGACCCCCTTGCAAATCTCCCAAGGTTTGGATATAAACACCGGCAGCCAACATGTCGTCACCACCAATGCTCTTATTTAGATCTACAGAGGGGACAACCTCAACTTTGACTACCGCCATATTTATTTTTGCCTGCAACATCTGCGACATGGCGATCGCCGCATGCCCCGCCCCAACTGTCCCCACCTCTTTTAACGCATCGATCTGTTTCTCATTTAATTTAATATCAACCATTACGCTACCCCCAGTTTTTTTAATAAGACATCTACCGCTTCGCCCCCCGGCATGTAGAGAAAGAGCCCCTTGATCCGGGTACTCGCTTCAATAAATTCATTCTCGATCCCGACGATCATATTAGCATCTTTGAGCAGAGCACCAAAGACCGACTGAATGACCGTATCGGCCTGGTCGTAAGCCATTTGCGGCACGGTTGGGATTAATGACAATTTCATCATTTCTGACATTGAGTTTAAATACGACGCCGAAAGAATTGAGCCGGCCTCCTTGAGAGCCGACTGTTCCATCTCCATGAGGACTTTTGTTGTCCCAATCTTCTGATTAAGCAAGACATCGGCCATGGTTAAGGCTGGTTTTTTCTTCAAGACAAACAAAATCGCGCCAGACGCTTCACCCAGAACCTTTAGATAAATACCAACAATTGGATCAGTATCTTTTGTTAATTCTTCAACAATACTCTCAAACTGCAAAACCTCAACCTTGGTGACCGCGATCATGATCTTTTTCCCCAGCAACTGTGATAAGGCGATCGCCGCATGCCCTGCCCCGACATTGCCCGATTCCTGGAGCGCCGACAATTGCAAGGCCGAGAGATCCTTAATATGTTTTATCATTACTTGCCCTCCTTAGATTTACGCGCGGTAATATCCATCCCATAGATATTAATATATCCCTGATCAAGGATCGGTACCATGACCCAGGAAAAAGTCTTGTCGCCACTCTTAACTTCGATATCTTTTTTAACCACCCCAGCCGCAAAAACATTGTCAATCATCATCCCCCATTTCGCATCAACCTGGCTGCCGACTTCAACATTTTGCAGTTTCAAGATCTTTTGCGCCGCCTCATTGGCAAAAATCACTTCCTTATTGTGATTGATCCGCAAAACAGGAAAAGGGTTTTCAGACGGGAATCTGGAGAGAGATAAAATCTCTTCTTCCGCCTGCCGCTGGTCAGTAATATCCGTATGCACAGCCAAGATTACCCGGCCAAACTGCGGATGTTCAAATATCGAGACATTGGCATAACACCAGAAAGGGGTGCCGTCTTTTTTGATATTATTTACTTCGCCGTGCCATTCTCCATGTTTTCTTATATATTCGACAATAGCATTTTTTGTTTCCACAGGGGATTTGTCTGTCGGCGCGTTGACTATACTAACTTCCTTGCCAATCATCTCCCCCGGCTCATAACCAAACATTTCTTCGAACCGGCGGTTGGCATATTTGATAATCCCGTCATCCAGGCCAATCAGGTAGACCCCTTCGGCCATGTTCTTAAATATTTCACTGTTTAGCCTCTGTTCCTGTTCCGCTTGCTCTTTATCAGTGAGATCACGGCTTAAAGAGATGATCTGAGATACGGAACCATCATCATCAACAATCGGATAGAGAACCATTTCGATCATTCTTAAATTATTGTCACAATCTTTTTCTTCCAAGACAATTTTCTGAAGTTTTTTGCTAACAATCACCTCATCGATAGCACGCTCAAGCAAATCGATCTCCTCGCTTTGAACTGTGTCTTTGAGCAATTTTCCCGTTAGATCACTCATTTGACATTTTTTTCTTTTCAGCAAAGCATCGTTCGCCCACATCACCCGCTTATGATTGGACAGGAGTAAAACTCCATCGGTAATACCCTGGACAATATTTTGCAAGAAGTTGCCGGAATCTGCCAATTCTTTCCTGGCCGATTCGATCGCTTTTGCCTGAATCAGGAATGGTCGAACAACCAGCCAATGAAGAATCGGCATTAGAATAAATACCAACAGCAATCCATCAATGGCAAATTCACTCGCATGCATCTCCCAACCAAAGATTGTGTGTAATAAAAACATCACGCCAACTTCCACAAAAAAAACAGCTCCCATTAACGGAAGTAGAACGTTTAATATCCGTTTATTGATGTTCATTTATCAATAACACCTAAGCTATCCAGCATTACATCAAGACTGTTGACTTGCGGCACCAGCAGAAAATACCCATTTAGATTGATTTGCGATTCGATAAAAGCTGTTTCAATGCAAAAGCCGATTTCGGCCCGCTGGGAGATCTCGTTGAATATGTCATCAAGAGTTTTGCGTAAAGGACCGTCAACAATTTTGGGGATCGAAGGGATCAGCGATAGTTTCATCATACTGCCGATCGAAGCCAGGTAAGAAGCGGTTAAGATAGAGCCGGCCTCCTTCAAACTCGCTTCAACCGCATCTCCAGAGAATATCTCGGCCAGCTTTAACCCTTCTGTCCGCCGAAAGACCAAGATGATCCCCCCCAACACATTCCCCAACAACTTCATA
>JBDRIF010000089.1:0-11560 GCA_043816125.1 bacterium | reverse complement strand
TGGCGGGAAGGAATTACACTGGCGAGATTAGACATGGGGACATTGTTTCGGTTGAGGTTGGTGAAAAGCCGGATTTTTGGGAAGCGAACTGGTATAAAATAATAACTGCTACTGCTGTTGTCGCGGGGGTATACACCACACTGAATAAATAATGAATTACTTGGAAGAGATTAATATGAACAAAGAAAAATATATTAAAAGCTTATATGTTGATAAAAGTCTGGCTGATGAACTTCAATTTAATCCGTATTTTAGCCTTATTCAAACAGGATTAGGCAGAAACATTACAGTAAATGACAAGCAATGTATATTATTAGGTAGCAATGATTATCTCGGTTTAGCCAACAGCCCCAAACTTAAAGAAGCGGCAGCCAATGTCTTGGAAAAATTTGGTATTAGCATGTGTGGAACTCCCATAGTTATTGGACAAACAAGCATCAACAATCAACTAGAACAAGAGATTGCGGGATTTTTAAAACAGGAAGATGCTTTGGTCTATCCTTCTGGTTATCAAGCTAATCTGGCGATTTTCAGTGCCTTAGCTGGATCCGATGATGTTATTATTGCTGATAAGGAAATTCATTCATCGTTATTGTACGCAACTCAGCTCAGCTCAGCCGAACTCCGTTTTTTTCCTCACAACAATCTGTCTCGGCTCAAAAAAATAGTTGATCAATATCAGAGTAAACGGATGCGCTTTATTGTTTTAGAGGGATTATATAGCACCAATGGTGATGTGCCTGATTTACGGGAGATTGTGAAAATCGCCCGAGAATCAAATTCCTTTATTATCATTGATGATGCCCACGGGGTTGGCGTCTTGGGTAAAGAGGGGAGAGGAATATTGGAACATTCTCAAACTTTTAATCAGGTTGATTTGATCTCTGGGTCATTGGGCAAAGGGGTTGGAACTTTTGGCGGGTTTCTGGCCGGCTCAAAACATTTGATCGATTATTTTCGTTACTCTTCTTCCATGTACTTTTATTCAACTGCTTTGCCGCCGAGTATCGCTGCCGCTGGTATTGCCTCATTAAAGATTATTCCACGATTGTCTAAGCAAAGGGAGAGAATAAACCGGCTGGCCAAAAAACTTAAAACTGCCTTAGGGGAACTCGGTTTTACTTTGACAGATTCTACCACTCCGGTTGTTTCTGTGATTTTAAAAGACTCGAGAGAAACAATCCTGGTTACAAAGCTATTATTTGAACAAGGGATTTATATTGTCCCTTTTATCCCGCCCAGTGTGCCAAAGCGTTCTCCCCGTATTCGCATCAGTGTTAATGCCAATATTCAAGAAGAAGATATCGACTATGTTGTAAAAACATTAGCGGAAATTAAAGGGCAATTAAGCGATGAGTAAAGATTTTTTCTTGGTTATCAATCCTACTTCAAATTCTGGCCGAGCCAAAAAGAAAATCCCGCGCATCATTTCCCTTTTTCAGGAACAAAAGCTATCTTTTGATTATCAGGTCACAAAACAACCTTTTGAAGCCACTGAACTAGCGGCTAAGGCTGCTAAGGAGGGCTGGCAAACAGTTGTTGCGGTTGGTGGAGACGGAACCATTTGTGAGGTTATTAGTGGTTTGCTGAGAAATTCTGGGCAAAAAGCTAAAACAAAGTTCGGTGTTTTGCATATTGGTACAAGTCCGGATTTTAACAGGTATCATGGAATTCCAACAGATTTGGCTCAGGCTGTACAAGTCTTGGCTAAAGGGAAAAGTAAGATCATTGATATTGGCCGGGTTGAGTATGTTGATTTCAACAAGCAAAAGAAGATCAGTTATTTTGGCAGTAACGTGAATATTGGTCTGGGGCCGCAAATTGCCAATAAGGCCAATGCTAGGAACCGAACGTATCTTGGTGACTTTTTGGGGACTCTCTTGGCGGTTTTCCAGTCTCTGGCTGGTTTTAGACCCTTTGATCTGCGAGTAAACATCGACGGCCAGTATAAGCTCTTTGCTAATCTGTTGAATTTTACCGTGGGCAAAGACCCTTACCTTGCTTCGGGGATGAAGGTCTCTTTGCCAATTTCTGCTGACGACGGGAGACTATTTATTCTTTCAATTGCCAAAAAGTCCCTTCTCTCAACCCTGGTTAACTTGCCAAAACTTTATGCGGGGAATATTCTTGAATATGAAGCAGCCCGGGTCTCTTACGCGAAAAAAGTGATTATTGAGGCTCCCGGACCTAATTCTTTAGTAGAGTTTGACGGAGACACAAACGGGTATCTGCCGGCGACAGTTGAGGTTCTCCCCCGGGCATTGGAGGTTATAGTCGCGTGAGTAAAAAAGTTTTTGTTACTGGAGCAACCGGTTTTATTGGTAGTCATCTGGTTGATCAGTTAGTTGCTGCTGGTTATCAAGTGACTGTTTTGGTTAGAAAAAATAGTGATCTGACTTTTTTGCCGCTAGAAAAGATAATTTGTTGTGAAGGGGAGCTGAGAGATCCCCAATCTCTGGAGCAGGCTATGAAAGGGCACGAGGCTGTTTTTCATCTGGCGGCCAAAGTTACTGATTGGGGAGACAAAAAAGACTTTTATACGGTTAATGTTCAAGGGACAATCAATGTTATTGAAGCTGCTAGGCGCAATCAGATCAAAAACATAATGTTTGTCGGTACGGCTGGAGTGTTGGGAGAAGAAAATTGCCCTCTGCCAAAACCCGAAAACGCCCCGTATAAACCGAGACTCAACTATTTTCTGTCTAATATTTTTCCCTCTGCGATGAACTATTATAGGGAATCAAAAATGGAGGCAGAAAAAGAAGCAATCAAGTTGGCCCAAGAGTATCAGCTAAATTTGACAGTAATCCGGCCGGTTTGGGTCTATGGTCTCCGAGAATTTCAGGCCGGGCCGTTTGAATACTGCCAAAGTTTATTACATGGGCTCCGTTTTGTCCCGATGGGAAAAAATAATAGATACCAGGTTATCTTTGTCAAAGATTTAGCTAAGGCGATCTTAGCGACTTTTCAACAAAACCTATCCGGGCTTAACATTTTTAATGTGGGTAATGTCGAAATCTTAACAGCCAGACAATTCTTTGGCCTGTTTGCCCGCTTATCACTCAAAAAGGAACCGTACTATCTGCCCGAATGGCTATTTTTTCCGGCTGGCGTTGTTTTAGAATTGCTGGCAAAACTGTTTAGAGCAAAAAAACCATTTATATTAACTAGAGCCAGGGTTAAAATGTTCTATTGTCATAATGTCTTTGATGTTTCGCGTATTAAGCAAGTAGTCGGTTTTGTGGCTTCGACTCCTTTGGCGGAAGGGGTAAATGAGACGATCAAATGGTGGCAGGCTCATGGCTATTTTGATCGCACACCAAAGAGATTGCGTCAAAGGTACATTGTTGGCTTGAGGAGAAAACTGTTTGATCTGTGGGTGGGGGTGGTTGTAGCTACTCGATATTTCAGGTTGTTTATTCTAAGAAGAATAACCTTAAAACAGTACTCGGTTTTTCTTAAACGAGTTATTGAATTATACAAATTACTAAAAAATTATAAAGTCGTTCAGATTGATAATAGCTATAAACTCCATCTTTATTTGCCCGCTTTTCCCAATCCTGGTTTTTTCAAAGCCATAGATAAGTTTCTCTTTCTTGATGAGCGGACATATGCTTCCCACGTAGTTTTATCAATGACTAAGGCTTGCGCCTATAATTGCCAGCATTGCTATCAGAAAAAAGATAAAGGCGAAGATCTTCCTGAGGATAAATTAATTGAGACGGCTCAGCAGATAAGTGAAGTTGGGGTTAGTATGTTTGATATCGAGGGGGGGGAGCCGCTGTTGAAGTTTGAACGGTTAGAGCGGTTGGTCAAGAGTATCGATAAAGAGAATGAAATCTGGATTAATACTACCGGACACACGCTTACTTTGGAGAGGGCTAAGCGCTTAAAGGCCGCCGGGTTATTCGGTGCGATGATTTCCATTCATCACTGGCAACCTGCGGAACATGATAAATTTGTCGGCAAGGCAAACGCCTTTTTCATCGCTTGCCAAGCGATTAGAACTTTTCACCAGGTGGGAATTGCCACAACTATTAACGCTTGTCCCTCATTAGAATTGATTGAGCAGTCAGGGGTTGAGAAGCTAATGCAACTGGCCAGAGAGCTTGGCTGTGCCTATGTGCAGATTATTCATGAAAAACCTGCCGGGGGCTGGATTCATCGGCTTAATCGCTTGATGGATCCTCAACTATTAAGTGCTTTGCGTGAAAAACATTTGAGCTATAATACCCGATCGGTTCATAACAAATATCCTTCACTTTCGATGCAGGTTTATGAATCATGTCCAAACGCCTTTGGCTGTACGGCTGGTGGGATAGAGCGTTTTTATGTTAATGCTTATGGAGAAGTTCAGCCCTGCGAATTCCTAAATGTTAGTTTTGGTAATGTCATGACAGAAGATTTTTCCCAGATCTATCAGCGCATGCGGGCAAGGTTCTCTAAGCCGAGGCTTAATTGGCTATGCAATACCGAAGCGGCTCTCCTTTCGCGTTGTCTGACAGAAAATCATCTTGAATCATTGCCGCTTAATCAGGAGCTTTCTTGCCAGTTGATGGACCAGTGGGATAGAGGAGGGGAGGTCCCTCTTTATCAAAGGATGAAACTCTGTGAAAAAGTTTAAATTCTATATCTGGGCCTATATCAGGTCAATGCGGCCGGCGCTCTTTCTAATTTCAGGTAGTGTGGGAATATTAGGTATTGTTTTGTCAGGCGAGCCAGTTACTTTTCTGCGTGTTTTTTCAATTTTATCAGTTGTATTTATCGGCTGGGGCGTTAACCAGGTAATTAATGATCTGCTCGGCTTAAAAGAAGATAGAATCAATGCTCCTCATCGTCCGCTGTTAACAGGGGAGCTCCCAATCAGTCTGGCTTGGAGTTTTAGTTTGATCTTGTTTTTGTTTGGAGCGCTAACTACTTTTATCCTAAACCCATTAGCCCTCTTCCTATACGTTTTTGTTTTTTTGCTGAATATTATCTATGAATACGCCAAGGGAATTCCTATGATTGGCAATCTTGTTTTTGCTTTTTTAGTTCCTTCCTGTTTGTATTACGCAGTCATCTGTATGAACGGCCAAGCAGACCTTGGCGTGATCTTTAGCGCAAAACTTGCGCCGATTGCCCTGGCTTTGTATTTAATAAACAATTCCCTTTGCTTTTTTACTTATTACAAAGATTACGAGGGAGACAAGTTTGCTAATAAAAAGACGTTAGTTGTCTTTTTGGGGCCAGGACGGGCAAAGCGCCTTAACTATCTTTTCAGCTTGGCTCCTTTTGTGATAGCCTTGCCGTTTGTCCTTCGGGTTTGGTATCAAGAGCTGAGTCTTATGTTTTTTCTTCTGATTATTATCTCTTTTATGATTATCCAATATGCCTCCAGTCTCTTTTGCCGAATTCAAACAGCAGCAGAACAGGTGGTTTCTTTAAGGTGGAATTTTCTTGGCGTAGTCCTTTTTCAGCTAAGTTTCGTTGCTTTAGCTACGCAGTCATTGGCGATGATATTGTTTCTGAGCGCGTTTTTACTTTTCAATCTTCTCTATTCTTGGTAAAGGAGGTTTTGGCTTGACAGGTAAATTTGAGAGGAGATATACTGCTCACGGTTGCTTAAATAGGAGGTAAAAATGGATACACCAAAATGGGTTCGACCGCTCTTCATCTTTTCTGCTTTATATGATGGTGTTTTAGCTATTTTGTTTTTGTTGATTTCAGGTCAAGTTTATTCGTATTTTAACATTGCCTTGCCAAACCATATGGGCTATTTGCAGTGGCCGGCGCTCATGCTGCTAATTTTTACGGTTATGTTTGTTGAGATCGCGCTTGACCCTAAGGGGAAACGAAATTTAATCTTTTATGGCATTTTGTTAAAGATTTCCTTTTGTTCGGTTGTTTTTCCGCATTGGTTAATGGGCAATATCCCTTCGATGTGGGTTCCTTTTGCTTTTTGTGATTTGGCTTTTCTGATTGTCTATGTTTATACTTTCAAGATATTAAAAAGCTAATATTTTGAGAATAATTATTCTGTTTATCCTGTTATCTTTGCCAGTTAATGTTTTTGCCATGGGGGGTATCCCTCAAGAAAAATCACCACAGCTTGAGCCAATTCCCTTAACCCTCCGGTTATTTACCGATAAAGATGTTTATGCTTCAGGAGAAAACATTAGGATGACAATTATTGCTTCTAATGAAACAACAGAGAAGATTAATGCGAATTATAGTTCTGGCCAGGCATTTGATTTTAGAGTCTTTGATGAAGAAGGGGAAGAGATATGGGTTTGGTCCTACAATAAAGCTTTCACCGCTGCCTTGAGACCTTTTCGGTTGGGGGTTGGGGAGCCTTTCGAAGTTTTTTACAAATGGGATCAAAAGGATAATCTTGGGGAACAGCTTTCCAGCGGTCGATATTATATTGAGGGTGAGATTGCCCTTTTTCCCAGATTAAGAACAAATCGCTTACCAATAGTAATCAAGTAACTTAATAACTAATTTTTTTCTTTCCGAGCCCATCTTTATTCCTGTAAGGGGGGGGGCTTTTTTATTGAGCTAGCAAGTAAAATAAAGTCGATTGGATGAGACAAATATCAGGATAGATGAGGTAAAATTGAATATCGGCTCCAGAAAGTTGGTCTTTTCTGGGGAAGTCTATATCAGGCAATAAATGGCACAACTTGCGCCATTTTCATCAAATACACGCCAGGTATGTCAGCAGATATTACCCATAATATCAGCCAAAACAAGACCATTTACGCTTAGTATACTCTGGAGTAGACTAATTTGTAAAAGGTATGATATAATATTACTTTAAGTAATATTATATCAGGGCAATGGGAGGGTGGATTCGCATGAAATTTATTAATCGACAAAGCGAGCTCGGTTTCCTGAACGGGAAATGGGCGGAAGACGTTTCCCAACTGGTCATTATTTATGGCAAGAGACGAGTCGGTAAAACCGAGCTGATCAAGCAATTTATTAAAGGCAAGCCCGCGGTTTATTTTATGGCGGACAAAAGAACCCCCATCGAACAGCTCCGCGAATTAGGCAGGCTGATAGGCGAACATTTCAAAGACGAAACTTTGATCAACAACGGATTCCCCCAATGGCTGGATGTATTTAAGTATCTCAAGGAAAAGGCAAAAAAGCCCTTTGTTTTTGCGGTTGACGAATACCCTTATCTGGTTGAAGTTGATCAAGCTACCAGTTCGCTTTTTCAAAAGGGTTGGGATGAGATATTAAAAGAGAGCAAGGTCTTTCTTATCTTATCAGGCTCCAGCGTTTCCATGATGGAATCAGAAGCACTGCTTTACAAATCTCCTTTATACGGCAGGCGGTCTGGCCAGATATTGTTAAAGCCCTTGTCCTTCAAGCAAAGCTCTGAATTTTTCCCGCATAAATCGTTTGAGGAAATCCTGGCTATTTATACCGTCACCGGAGGGTTGCCCGCCTATATCCTGCAAATCGATCCCAATATTTCAATCCAAGATAATATCAAAGCAAAGATATTCCCTAAAACCCAGTTCCTTCATTCCGAAGTCGATTTCATTCTCAAAGAAGAACTCCGGGAGACGAAAAATTACCTGTCGATCCTGAAAGCCATTTCCTGGGGAAAAAGAAAATTTGGGGAGATCATTAATGATACCGGCCTGCAAAAGAATATCATTACCAAATATCTGCATATCTTGGATCGGCTGCAGCTCATAGAAAAAGAGGTCCCCGTCACGGAAGACAATCTTCACAAGTCAAGAAAAGGCCTCTACCAAATATCTGATAATTTTGTCAAGTTTTGGTTTCAATATATTTTCCCTTACATGAGCGACCTGGAAATAGAGCGGTATTCAGAAGTGCAAAAGAAATTAGCAGAGAGCTTTATCATTTTGCAAGCCAGTGTTTACGAGAATGTGTGCAGGGAATTGGTCTGGGATTTCCAGACAGGGCTCTTTCAATTTGAACGTGTCGGAAAATGGTGGGAAAAGAACAAAGAAATTGATCTTGTTGCCTTAAATAATTCTACTGGAGAGATATTGTTTGGCGAGTGCAAATGGTCAAGCAAGCCGGTCGGCGTGAATATTTATGAGGATCTTGTCAAAAAAGCGGCCTCTGTTCAATGGCAGCGCGGCAAAAGGAAGGAGCGCTATATCCTATTCAGTAAAAGCGGGTTTACTAAAGACATGATTAAATTAGCAAAGGAACAAGATATCCTGCTTGTAGAAAAGAACATATTGTTGGCCAAATAGTTGTAATTTGGGCTTGACAGCAATCTCTATTCTACTGTAAACTATACTTTACAGTGCTATTATGGAGGATATATTATGGCATTAGATAGCGAAAAAAAGAGACAAATTATTGATTATATCCGGGAGCAAATTGCCCAGGCTGACTTTAGGGCTGGTGCTTATGTCCTGGATGACGCGGGGAAGAAAAGACCGACCAGGAACATCTATGTAAGATTAAATCGATATCTTGGTGAGTTTTTGGGTGGAAAGCATGAGAATAGGTTGATCATTCTAACCGGCTTGAGAGGCGCGGGGAAAACAACCTTATTGTCACAGTTGTTCATTCAATACAAAACGCCCGAAGTCTATTCCATATTTCTCTCTGTCGATCAGATCGTGCAGATCCTGGAAGTTAGTCTGTACGATTTCCTGTCTGTCTTTGAGCAGTATATAGGCAAGACCTTTGAGCAACTCGATAAACCTCTACTGCTTTTTCTGGACGAGGTTCAGTACGAAGAAAAATGGGGGATAATCTTAAAAAGTATTTTTGACCGTTCCCGCAAGGTTTTTGTAATGGCTACTGGATCCTCGGCTCTTCATCTGAATACCAATGCCGATATAACCAGAAGGGCGGTTATGGAGCGGCTTTTCCCCATGAGTTTTTCCGAATATCTGAAGATCAAATTTAATAAATTTGAGGTCAAGGGACTAGCCGCTACCATCAGGCAGGCTCTTTTTGAATCAACTTCAGCCGGGGAAGTATATCGCGGGCTCCATCTGCTCGAGTCCAAGATCAATTCATATTTGTCCGACGTCAACAAGCTGGAGGTTGATAACTATATTCGCTACGGAACATTGCCTTTTATGGTGGCTATTAATAACGAAGCATTGATCTACGACAAAATAGAGAAAAACGTTGAACGGATCATCAGCCTGGACGTGGCGCCATTTTCCAACTTCTCTTCGGAGATCGTTTCCCGGATACCGGCTGTCCTGTATGCCATTGCCGACGCTGATGTGGTGGTCCTGTCCAATCTGGCTCCAAAGCTGGAGATCAGCAGGCCCAAGTTAATGGAGATCTTCGATGTCCTGGAAAAGACGGAAACGATCGTGCGGGTCTATCCTCATGGCGGCCACTATTCGCAGACCAACAAACCGTCGAAGTACCTGTTTTCTTCGCCCGCTTTCCGTTCCATGTATTATAATTCCATTGGCAGCGTCAAAAAACGTGAAGACGCGATGGGCAAATTGCTTGAGGATACAGTTGGAATGTACTTGCTCAGGTATTTTGGTAACAAAACCAATATCTCTCTTACTTATGATTCATCGGCTGGCGGCGCCGATTTTATCGTTTCCCAGGGGGATAAAAGGATTATTTTGGAGGTTGGCATGGGGGAGAAGGGTTTTGCCCAAATTACCAATACCGCGGGGAAAGCTCCCGCTAAGTATGGCCTGGTTGTGACGGAAGATCGGCTATTTCTTTCGGAAAAAGACAATGCGGTCAGTATTCCTTTGGAATACTTCTTGCTGATTTAATTAAAGGAGTGAAGAGGTTTGACGCCGTTGGGTCGAGAGTTGCTCCTTGGCAAAGAAAAAGAGGCTCAGCAAGTGCAGGAATTGGCTGTGTTGAAAAATCGGCTTGAGGAGACTAACCTTAAAATTGACGAGGTTCAGCTAAGGATAAAATCAAGAAAGTTAGCCTTTTCTGGGGAAGTTTATATCAGACTCTGAATAGGGAAATGGATATGATAAAATTGGGGAAGCATGATGGATAATGAACAATTAAAAATGTTAATCAGTGAGGCTGTTAAGCTCCCGGCTGAAACAGAATGGATCGAATTTAAGGTGGATTATGCTAATCCAGAGGATATAGGCAAGTTAATTTCTGGTCTTTCCAATAGCGCCAACCTTCACCAGAAACCTTATGGATATCTAATTTTTGGGATAGATGACCATTTGCAGCTTGTTGGCACGCAATTAAAGCCAAGAACGGCGAAAAAAGGAAACGAGCTGCTTGAGCACTGGTTGATGCAGGGGCTAAGTCCTAAAATTGATTTCCGCATCTATGAAGTGGAAATTGAGGGGAAACATCTGGTTTTGTTCGAGATCCCGGCGGCGATTGATTGTCCCGTCCGTTTTATTAATGAGGAGTATATCCGGATTGGCAGTATTACAAGAAAATTAAAAGATTTTCCCGACAAGGAAAGAAAAATATGGAACAATCCCCAGCATAGAAGCTTTGAGAGAGAGGTCGCGCTGGCCAATGTTGGAAGCGATACGATATTAGAGCTCTTAAATTATCCAAAATACTTCTACTTAACAAAGCAGCCTCTGCCGTCCGAAAAAAATGAAATACTTAATAAACTCGAGCAAGATAAGATTATCCATAAAAACAAGGGCTTATATAATATTTCCAATATGGGAGCGCTTCTCTTTGCCAAAGATATCAGGAAATTCGAATCCATTAAAAGAAAAGCGGTCAGGGTGGTCATTTACAAGGGAAAGAATAGGATAGAGACCATCAAGGAACAAGAAGGGGCCAAAGGGTATGCTTCCGGTTTTCAAGGATTGATCGAATATATTAATGATAAATTGCCTTCCAATGAAGAAATACAGAAAGTCTTTCGGGTTGAGAAGAAAATGTTTCCCCAGATCGCGGTTAGAGAATTGATTGCGAACGCGTTAATTCATCAGGATCTTACCGAAAAAGGCGCCGGCCCCATGATAGAAATATTTGAAGATCGAATTGAAATTTCCAATCCCGGCACCCCGCTAATTAATATTGATAGATTTATTGATCATAGTCCTAAGTCTCGCAATGAAGCGATAGCTTCTTTTATGCGTAGGATCAATATTTGTGAGGAGCGAGGCAGCGGGATCGATAAGGTGATCTTCCAGGTTGAGGTGTACCAATTGCCCGCGCCCAAGTTTGAGCAAGATGAAAGGAGCACCAAGGCCATCTTATATGCGTACAAACCATTAAGTAAAATGGGTAAGGATGATAAGATCCGTGCCTGCTATCAGCATTGCTGCTTGAAATATGTCTCCAATGAAAAAATGACTAACACCAGCTTGAGAAAGCGCTTTGATATCAAAGATGAAAATTATTCTATTGCTTCGAGGATAATTAGCGACACGATTAAGGCTGGTTTTATCAAAGCATATGATGCCGAAAAAAGTCGATCCAAGAAGTTGGCAAAGTATGTCCCTGTTTGGGCATAATTCTTATGTGATTATTAAGTGGTGTTGCGGTTGCACAGGGCAAAAAAACGGCGTTATAAGGCCAAATTCTTATGTGACAAGTTGGCCTGTTTTGTCTGTAATTTCCCTATAGGAGGTTCCTTTATGAAAAA
>JBDRIF010000088.1:0-2905 GCA_043816125.1 bacterium | reverse complement strand
GCACATAATTCAATATAATATGCGACCAGATCAATCACCTCGGGATTTTTTAGAGCGACCAGTTTATCCAGGTTTGCTTGGCCGCCTTTAGCCTTAATTATTTCCAATTTCTTTTTATCCATTGTTTCTCCTCCGTATTATACACAAAAAGCCAACACTTTTTGCTTATTTTGCGTTGGCTTACATGACAACCAGCAGTTCCTGCCCTTTGTTCTGTCTACCCGAATCTTTACTATAATAAAATAGGATGCGCTCGATGTCAACTAAACTTTTTTTCTACGTCTTCAGAAACAGTAAAAATTACCACTCGTTCGCCGGTGGTGGTGCTGATATCTGTGTGCATACTTTGGACTGTAGCGCCGGTAATGTCCTGGATAATTTGTTCCAGCAGGACTTTTCCGTCTTCCAATAATCTAACTCTGACCTGTTTGGTCAGCATTTTTCCTTCGGAGGTTTTAGATAGTTGTGTTTCTGCCGGTGTTAATACACCTTTTAATCGGATCAGGACCATGTCCTGTATTAAGAAAGTCTTAACTTCCTTTGGCCCGCGGCCCATGTATTCACGCTCAAATTTAATGATTGCGTTGCTGATATCTGATTCTATTTGGCCTTTGGTTTTGTCTGACATGTATCTATTATATCGCACTTTAGCCGATGATGAAATCAGAGTGAAATTATTTGTTTTCATTTATGATATACAAATGTGATAAGTATACCGCCGATTACATTTATTTCTTCTACTATGGCGTATGGCGGCCCGGAAGAAGACGAGGATCAGTGTGCCCGCTTTGAGAGGACGCTTGAGGAGGGGATAGGGGCGTACATCTCTCATCCTGGAAGTTTGGCCAGCCTGGCCCCGGTATTAGTTGTCGCCAGAGATGAGGGGGCCGAAATCGGGTGTGAATTGGACTCCGAAGATCTGAGTATTTATTCTGCGATGATTGCTTCTGATACTTATCAGGCGGCGGTTTCGGCTTTCGAGCATGGATACTTACTCGAAGCTGCTGAAGAATTAGATCTGGTGGAGCGGTTGGGGTTTGACTCGCTCGATTTTCATCTGAAACGGGGGAAGATCTATTGGGCGTTGAATGAAAGTGTTTATGCCGCGTTGGAATTTTACAACGTGTTAGATTTTGATGACGATCATTTGCCTGCTCTGTTTGCTTTGACACAATTTCATGTTGAAAGCGGATTATATGATATTGCAGGCGGGACTCAGCCGTACGTATTGGGTAATCCACAGCTATATCGGGAGTCGGAGACGACGATCGCTTCGGCTTATAGGCAAGCGGCGGTGAGCTCTTACTATCAGGGCTCACTTGCCGAAGTTGAAGAATATCTTTTGACTTCTTATGTAATCAAACCTAACGAGCCCGATACCCTTTATAGTTTGACCGCATATTATTCTTTAATTGGCGAGGTCGAGGAATCATATAAATATTTCTGTGAATTATTGCTCGATGCCAATGACGAAGAACGCCTCTATGCTTTTCGCCGGATATTTTATAATCCTGATTATGCTAATTTGCGGGCAACCGAAGAATTTAAATGCTTTGCCGACTACCTGATTGTTGATACTTCTGCGACTAATTTGTCCCCCCTGCCATAAACGCCTTTAAACATGTTAATAATTTTGTTACACTGATACTTGTACAGGAGGCGTTATGAAAAAATTTCCTCTAGGTTTAATTTTTGCGCTGGTATTCTTTGGCTGGATGCTCCTCTCTTCTTTGATCTCGATTTATCCCAACTTTTTATGGTTTGCGCAACTTGGGTTTGCTTCTGTTTTTTGGACAAACTTATGGGCAAAAACCTTGACCGGCTTAGGCTTTGGGTTGCTCTTCCTGGTTATTGCCGGGCTGAATATTTTTGTTGCCAAGAAACTGACACCGGAAAGACAGGCGCGGGAGGTTGAACGACCGGCATCACAGTTTGATCTTCGAAAAATGATTCAAGACATGTTTGGAGAGGGTGTTGATCCGGGGCCGATTAATATTACCCCCGGCTCGATCGGCAAAAAACAGATCTCCTTCTTCTGGGTGATCGGCCTGGTTGTTATCTCGTTTTTTATGGGTCTGTCGGCGATTACTCAATGGCAGGTTGTTCTAAAGGCGCTGAACGCGGTCGCTTTTGGAGTTAATGATCCTGTTTTTAACCAAGATATCAGTTTTTATCTGTTCCAGCTGCCACTGCATCGCTTTGCTCAGGGGTTCATCTTTTCTACCTTAATATTATCTTTAATTGCTGTGGTTTGGAATTACCTCACCAGTGGGGCCGTTAATTGGAGTGGGTTTGGAAACCTAAAGGTTTCCGCTACGTTCACCAAAGGGGTAAAGACGCATTTAGCATTATTGTTGGCTGTTATTGCCGTTGTTTTTGCCTGGGGGTTGTGGCTCGGTTCGTTGGAGATTCTATATTCGGCCAGGGGTGTTGTTTATGGCGCCGGCTATACCGATGTTAAAGCGCAATTATTAGGTTATAACCTGCAAATATTTATGATCCTCCTTGTCGCTGGATTATTTATTATTAATATCTTTCAAAAAGATTACCGTTTGCCGCTTGTCGGAGTCGCCTCATATTTTGTCCTCGCTGTTGTGATGGGAGGGGTTTATCCGGCGATTGTGCAAAATTTACAGGTTAATCCGAGCGAGATTTCAATGGAGGCTCCGTATATCTCCAATGGGATAAAATTTACCCGTCTGGCCTATGGCTTGGATAATGTGGAAGAAAAAGAGTTTGCTGCCGATCAAAATTTAAGTCTGGCCGATATCCGCCGCAATTCGCAAACGGTAAATAATATCCGTTTGTGGGATCCCCGGCCGTTAATCAAAACTTATCGCCAGCTGCAGGGGATTCGTCTCTACTATGATTTTGACGATGTCGATGTCGATCGTTATCAGATCGG
>JBDRIF010000087.1:0-2346 GCA_043816125.1 bacterium | reverse complement strand
TTTATTGCGTGGCAATTCCAAATTGACATCTTTGAGATTATGTTCCCGAGCCCCTTTGATGATTATCTTATCTGAATTCATTAAAACTTGTTAAAAAAACAACTCCGGTTACCGGTATGGCAGGCGATATCGCCGACCTGTTCAATCTTCGCTAAAATCGCATCGGCATCACAATCATAATACATCTCTTTAACATTCTGAATATGCCCGGAAGTATCCCCCTTGTGCCACAACTCCCGGCGCGAACGGCTCCAGTACCACATCGACTTGGATTCGATGGTCTTCTGCAGAGATTCCTTATTCATGTAGGCCAACATTAAAACCGCCCCATCCTTCGCATCCTGCGCGATTACCGGTATCAAACCATCCTTATTAAACTTCATTTTATTCAAATCCATTAGCAACTACCTCCTGTTTTTCTTTTCTTCTGGCTCTAACCGGCTCTTTTTTGATCGCGCTGAATTCGACATGAACAGAACCGGAACCGAGCAGTTTTTCCAGCTTGTCAATCAGATCAGGATTAATATCAACAAAATATTCCTTGCCGATCGCGATACTCCGCCCATCCATCCTTAAAAATACAGGATCTTGCCCCTTGGCAGAGAACAACAATTCCTTCATTTGATTAAGAATATTATGATCATTTATGCCGACTAATTCAATATGAAGAGAACGAACCTTTTCCAGTTCCTGCATCGGAACAACGGTATCAACCACAATATTAAACTCATCACTCCGCATATCCCGGTTGATCCGCCCTTTGACAATGACCACCTGATCATTATCAACAATAAGACTGCATTTCTCGTATGAACGGGGAAAGACGAGGAGCGAAATAGATCCGGTCAGATCCTCAATGTTCGTGATCGCCATCTGCTCCCCTTTTTTAGTCGTAATCTTGCGGCATTCATTTAAGATCCCGCCAATCGTTACATCTTGCCCCTCTTTCATCTCGGGGATATCCATTATCCGGGTGTTGGTTTGCCCCTCCAGCGAATCTTTGAGGTAATCCAACGGATGTCCGGAAATATATAAACCGAGTAATTCTTTTTCTAATTTAAGTTTCTCTTCCGGAGGAAACTCCTCCACCTGGACAGGAGTATCAACCTCGGGCTTCTGACTTCGGACTTCGGATTTCATATCAAACAACATACTCTGACCATTCGCCTGCTCTTTTTGTTCGACGGCAATACGGGAGAGGAACTTTCCAAGCACAGCCAACATATACGCCCGACCCTGGCCAAAAGAGTCAAAAGCCCCACACTTGATCAAACTTTCAATAACTTTCTTATTGGTCCCGCGCGAATCGACCCGCTCACAAAAGTCTTCCAGGGATTTAAAATGCCCGCCGATCTTTTTGCACTCCATAATATTATCAATCGCCGCTGAACCGACATTCTTGACCGCGGAGAGACCAAAACGGATTACTTTGTCAATTACGGTAAACCCACGGAAGCTCTCGTTAACATCGGGAGGGAGGAGTTGAATATTTAAGCGGCGGCATTCGTTAATATAGGCAGTGACTTTATCGGTATTCCCCATGACCGAAGTTAAAAGAGCAGCCAAAAATTCAACCGGATAATTTGCTTTTAAATATGCTGTTTGATAAGAAATAACACCGTAAGCTGTTGAGTGGGATTTATTAAAACCGTAACCGGCAAACTTTGCCACCAGATTAAAGAGTTCGGCCGCTTTATGTTTGGAGACCCCTCTTTTTACCGCTCCGTTAACAAAGAACTCCTTCTGCTGTTCCATCTCCTTATGTTTCTTCTTCCCCATCGCCCGGCGTAAGAGATCGGCTTGTCCCATGGAAAAGCCGGCAACTTTACTGGCAATCTCCATAACCTGTTCCTGGTAAAGGATGGTTCCATAAGTTTCATTTAAGATCGGCTGCAGCTCGGGAATCATATATTTGATCGGGATCTGGCGGTGCTTGCACTTAACGTAAGACTCGACCATCCCGCTCTCCAGCGGCCCCGGCCGGTAGAGAGCAAGCAAAGCGATAATTTCTTCAAAAGCGGTCGGCCGCAAGTCTTTGATCAACCCCCGCATCCCCCGACTCTCTAATTGAAAGACACCGACAGTTTCGCCGGTACTAAGTAATTGATAGGTATTGGAATCGTCATAAGGCATGTTGTCCAGATCCAATTCGACTTTTTGTGTTCGCTTAATGATTCGGACCGCCTGAGCGATCATGGTCAGATTGCGCAAACCCAAAAAGTCCATTTTGAGCAGACCGATCTTCTCCAGATCGGTCATCGAATATTGTGTAGCCACCGAATCATCAGATAATCTCTGCAACGGAGAATATTCTGTCAACGGAGCTTTGGAAATAACTACACCGGC
>JBDRIF010000086.1:0-5092 GCA_043816125.1 bacterium | reverse complement strand
CAAGGCTTGGGTGGCTCAAGAGCCTATGACATAGCCTAAAAAAAGATTGGGCAGTGCAGGAGTCGAACCTGCGACCTCCTCGGTGTAAGCGAGGCATTCTAACCAGCTGAACTAACTGCCCTTCTCCTCTATAATATCACGACCTGACTGGCACGGACAAGTTAAATACTTTATAATGGTTGATAGTTAATTCGGGGGCCCATAGCTCAAGGGTGGAGCAATCGACTCATAATCGACAGGTTCTAGGTTCAAATCCTAGTGGGCCCACCATTTAATAAGAAGGGCGCGTAGGTCAGTGGTAGACCGCTTCCTTCACACGGAAGAAGTCACTGGTTCGAGCCCAGTCGCGCCCATTTTTTAACACGGAGGTGTTATATGAACGAAGAAAAACAGTCGAAGAATGTCGATGATTTATTGGCTCAGATCGATAAGTTTAAAATGACGATTGCCGGCTTAGGTCAGAATATTGATGGGTTGAAACAGAAACTGCAGACGAACAAAGAAAAGTACGGGGCTGATATCAGCCAGTGGCCCAAAGAAGATAAGTAAATAATTAGAGAGAGTTTCTCTTTAGACTGAAATTTCCCTCATAACCGTCTGATAATAAGATGGAGGCAGATTGGTTATGAGCACGGCGGCATCTACAAGAACTGGCTTTACCCCTCTTGGGGCAAGAGTTTGCCTCAGGGATCGCATAAAATCACTATTCCGCAAAAAGGTCCAATATCCCGCTTATGTCACTCTTTCTATTGAACAGGCTTTTCTCTTTGCAAAATTGCCGGGTGCATTATCTGCCCGTCTGGGGACACAACTTGCAGGTCGCAGGCGCTTTGGTCGCGATTTTAATGTTTCTCTACCCAAAGATATTCTATTGGCGGAAGTCGCGGCTAATGACGGCAAATTATATGTTGGCAAGAAACTATTTCACGGTTTGTTAGTTGTCAGCGAGATCCATGGCGACCGTCTGGTTATTGTTCCCAACCCGGCTTTTCACGCTGAACCCAAAAATGAATTATTTACTACCGCGGCAAATCTTCGTGAAACAGGGACCGACTTGACCAAGGGGCTTTCACATGAGTCAGTCAAGGATCTGGTTGAGGGGGACTTCGAGTCTGTATTAGCGGTTTTGGCCCAGGATAACGTGGAAGAAGTCCGGCAAGCAATGGAAGATGGGACCTTTGGCCAAATTTTACAGCGGTTAGACGAGGCGACCTTGCGTCAGGTCATAAATTTAACAGTCAGTGCCGTGGCTCGCTTAGAAAAAATTCTGGCTCGAGGCGAAGCCCGCGATCTTTATCACTTTCTTCCAGTTCCTCTGCAGAGAAAAATTGATGAAAAGATTTTTCCTCAAGGTTGGGCGACGTTAACTGGGGATAAACATTTTTGCGAGCATGTCGAGCCCGGTTTGGAACGGTTGCCGGCTGAAGAGAGAGAAGCGATCTTAAAGGGGATCGCCAGGACCAGAGAGGGGATCCGCGAGAGATTGGATGATGTCAGAAATATTATTAATGTAAAACCGGATGATCGAGAAGCAGTTTTGCGAGAAAGCTTGGTCTGGGCGGCCGATGTACAGCTATTTATATATCTTGATAAGGGGCACCAGAGAGAAATTGCAACAGCAATCTCTGAGGCCCGCCGTCGGATAATTGTGGCCGATGTTGAACAGAGCAATTTAGTGGAGAATGTTAAGGTTCCTCTGATGCACATCTTAAGCGAACGCGAAGTGGTTTATGTTTCTATGTTCAGTTTTACGCATCCTCTTTTTTCCGCTGCTTTAACTGCTGCTTCTTTGCGTGGAGCGGAAGTAAAAATATTATTGGATCGCAAAGAAGCCACCCACAAAAACTCTCAATTTGAAACACTTAATGAGCAGGACTCTCTTGAGGTTAGAACTTTTGCCACTGCTTCCCAGCATCAAAAGCTGATTCTATGTGTAGGGCAGGGAGTTATGTGTGTCGGTTCACAGAATATTTCCACCAATGCTTTTCGTTATAATTATGAGAACTTATTGGTTATCCAGGGGGATCAAGCCAGGGTTGAACAGGCAAGATCGGAATTTGTGGAGGTCTTTTCTCGACAGGGGGAAGTTATACCTCTGCCAGCTGATATTATTGCTCAGCGATTTATTGCCAGGTCTGGATTAATTGGTCTGAGATCAAAGGGTGGGGTGCCGACTCCGGCGGCAATTGAAACAGCGATGACTGCTTTGCGTCGTTTGCGGCCTGGGGATACCTGGCGGGTGCGTGATGTTGTTGAACGGATCACCGGCCTCGGGTTTGACCTAGAAATTGATTTAACCGGTCCGTTTCGCCCATTTATTGGCGCGATCTCTGATCCGCTAACCGCTTATTGGCTGTTGCCAGATTTCTTAAAAAGAGTTTTGCCTGGTTTCTCCTGGGCGGCAGCCTCTTCAACCGGCAAATTCCATCCTGGCAGCACGGCGGAGTTGTCGGGACTAATTGAACACGAATTCATTGTCTGTGAATTAGGCATCATGATCTGTAAGTTTTTGGGGCGAGCCGACTTGATCGATCAGGTGGTTTTTAGCTCTATCATTCATGACTCATTTAAAAATGCTCGGAGGGGAGATGACGGTCAAATTTATTGGGGGAGTTACAATCCTGCTCACGGTTATTTGGCTGATGAGGTGGCAGGGGAAGTTGCCGAGGCCTATGACCTCGATCCCACTGCGGCGGCTTTTGTCCGTCATGTCCGAAAAGCTGCCGGGCAGCATATGACTCATTGGAACAAGCCAGAACCAACGCCGTTAAGGCCGAGCGATAATTTGATAAATTGGATTGTCGCCATGGCTGATATGCTGGCAGCCAGTCCGTTTCTCTACGTGGACCACCGCTGTGTCCAGCCGATGGATCGGGCGACGCTTGCCATGGCCCTGGTCCACAATTCCCAAGTTATACAAGGAGATGGTTTAACACCTTTATTGGCCGATAAAGAGATGGCTGGTTTAATTCAAACTGCAACTGCAGCTATTAGTCAGCCAATTGCTGGCTATGGCGATGTTCCTCAGCGGGCAAAGAAAATGCTTTTGATTGCCGAACGTGTTTGTACTTTGATGCAGAATGAAGAAAATAACCTGGCGGATAAAGACGATAGCCGCCGCTTAGAAATATTAACCGCAGCCTTACTTTATGGCACCCTACGCTACCAATTGGCTTTTAAACAGACCAGTGATCCTCGAGCCAGACAAGCTTTTAATAAGGTCATGGCCGGACTATACGGCTCGGTGCCAAAAGATCAAACAAGACAACGTGCGGTTCTAGATTTAATGGTAGCTGCTGACAAACGTTTGGCAAAATGGGGCCGAGCGGAGCTTACTCCGACAGATGATCCAGCTCTTTGGGTCTTAGGTGTTGCGGATTGTCTAATGGTTTCTGATAAAACCTGGACCATGACCGACGATCAGGTCAAAGAAATCTTTAGCCAGGCCGAGGTTCCACGTACAACTTGGACCAGGGTTGAGCAGGATGAGGCCAAATGTTCCGAAGTAGCTACTGGAGTAGCTGATATTGTCATGGCCGAACATCTTGACCGGATTACTCCAATAATTGAAGAAGGATTGCGTGCCAAATTAAACTTCCGCCGCCGCGCGCCCTATAAATTCGAAGATGGCGAAACTGTGCATTTGGATATTGTTAAGGCGCTAGTCCGAAAATTTGGCGCTATCGATTCGCAATATATATATGATCATTACTATGCAGCGCAGGGGAATTCAAAACAGCGGACTGATTTAATGAAGAAGATCAAAGCTGCCTCCGCGCCTGAAGCAGAGGCGGAAAGAAGCGCTCTGGTTGCGGAAATTGACTCTTTGCCTCTTGCGGCACAAGCAACTCCCTCTAAAATGTGGAATTTGTTAGCCCAGGCAGCTTTGTTAAATGGTATGGACTCAGCAGAAAAAGTAAAAGATCAAGTTGTGGCCCCGTCTTTGGATAGAGAGTCTTTAAGAAACTATGATTATTTTGCCCAAATGCCAACGGCAGTAGATAAGATTACAGAAAAACTAAGTGCTGGCGAGCAGGTCTGTGTTTATGGCGACTATGACATGGATGGTCAGGCTGGCACAGCTATTCTGGTTGATGTCTTGCGCCGTATTCGAGCGGAAGAAATCATGGCTGACGACCCTAAGGTTGGCAAACGTGATGCTTTTCGTCAGGCCAAAAATCAAGTCCGCTATTATATTCCTCATCGATTAAAAGAAGGTTATGGTCTAAATGAAAATGCTCTGGAAACTATCCATCGCCGTGGTGCCTCCTTGGTTATTACTAATGATTGTGGCATCAGTAATAAGAAGGCAATAGAAGCGGGCCATCGTTTAGGTCTGGAGTTTGTTGTTACAGATCACCACGAGTCACCTAAAGATCCGGCAGACTTACCGCAAGATGTGGTGGCAATCATAAATCCTAAGGCTGAACCCGGGCTGCCTGCTGATCATCCGGTTCGACCGATCCCCGGCGCTGGCATGGCCTATAAATTGGCTCTGGCCTGCGCGGAAAAGGTCGGTATGGATTTTGGCGATGAATATCTCGATATCGTGGCGATGGCTTGTGTGGCCGATGTTGTTCCTCTTTTGGGAGAAAACCGGGCCTTTGTCAGATATGGTTTGGAAAAATGGAATTCGGATAATAAAAATATCGGCTTATCAGATCTTATGAAGGTCCAAAACCTGGGGCGGGTTGATGAAGAAACTTTGGCTTTCTTTGTGGCCCCATTATTCAATGTTTTGGGCCGCTTAGGGAGTGCTTCCGAGGGGGTTCGTTTGTTGCTCTCCCGACGGCCAGCCAAGAGAGAAGTAACTTTATCATTTATGTTAGATGCGATTGACGAGCGCCGGCAGATCGAACAGTCGATTATCGGCCAGGCCAGAGAGATGCTCAAGGACAAAACATTTTTTGATCCGGAACAAGATGGCGGCATTGCCGTAACGGGCGAAGGTTGGCATAAAGGGGTTATCGGAATCGTCTCTTCATCCCTGGTCAGAGAATTTGGGGTGCCGGTCGTTACTATTGCCTCAAACAAAACAGAACCGGGTCATCCTGAAATTCCTGCTTACGGCTCAATGCGAACCATTCAGGGT
>JBDRIF010000085.1:0-3009 GCA_043816125.1 bacterium | reverse complement strand
CTGCCCAAAAGTAAAAAGCCAAAAACTGAAAGTCTCTTTAAGGAGTAACAAATGCCAAAAAGAAAAGCAAAGATCCACCGCAAAACAAAAGAGACAGATATCAAGATTGATTTAGTTGTTGATGGAACTGGCAAGAGAAAGATTACCTACCCTATCCCTTTCCTGGCCCATATGTTCGATCTTTTCGCCAAACATGGATTATTTGATCTGAACCTGGAAGCCAAAGGCGACCTGGAAATCGATCTCCATCATTTAGTGGAAGATACAGGCTTAGCCCTTGGGGAAGCTTTCAAAAAGGCTTTGGGTAAAAAGTTGAAAATTGAACGTTATGGTCACGCTATTATTCCGATGGACGAATCATTATCAGAAGTAAAAGCGGCACTCGACGTTTCGGGTCGCCCCCACTTCACCTTCAAAGCCAAGTTCCCCAAAGAATTGATCTATGCAGAAATTGGCAAAGATCGTGTTAAATTGAATTTTGACGCCGAAATGCTGCGGGAATTTTTTGAATCGTTTGTTTATCAAGCGGGGATCTCGCTACACATCGATTTAAAACGGGGCAAAAACACGCATCACAAGATCGAATCGATTTTCAAGGCTTTTGGAGTCGCCCTCTCTCGAGCTTGCGAGATCAATCCGCGCAAAAAAGGGGTCCCTTCAACCAAGGGGATCCTTTAAATGACCCGCTTTTTTCAAAGCACCGGCCTCATTACTTTCGAAGCCAAAGAGAATGATGCGCATCTGTTATTTGCAGCCAATCAAGATCTATCTGAAAAAGCTTTGCCAATATTAAAAAAGATTTATAACGAGGTTTCCGCCTATGCCCAATCAGACCCAGAATTTGTCCGTGCCATGTCTCCACGCAAAGCCGGCAAAGAGGCCCCGGCAATCATCAAAGAGATGGTTAAGGCCGCCCAACAAGCTAAAGTCGGCCCCATGGCTACTGTAGCAGGAGCGATCGCTGAAGCGGTCGGTAAAGAACTGCTGACAGACGATCAGGAATTGATCATTGAGAATGGCGGCGATATTTTTGTCCGCCTTAATCAACCACGTAAGATGAAAATCAATGACCAACTCGCCCTAGAACTTGACCCGCAAAAATATCCTTATACCGTCAGTATCCTCCCCGGACCAAAGAAAGCTTTTAGCTTCGGCAAAGCCGATACGATCGTCGTTATTGCCAAAAGCGGTATTTTGGCCGATGCGGCAGCTACAGCTATAGGGAATGAAATTAAAGAAATTAATGATATCGAGCGAGGATTAAACGTCGCCAGAAAGATTAAGGGATTAAACGGGGTTCTTATTATTAAAGATGGTCAAACTGGGATTCTGGGGAAGATGAAGCTTGTCCCTTTAAATTAAATGAGGCGTAATTAAAAACACGATCTCACTCTTTGCTTTTTCAAATGTCCTGTTCTGAAATAGCAAACCAGCTATAGGCAAATGCCCTAAGATCGGCAGTTTGACTAGATTTTCTCTTTCTGTCTCCGAAAGCAAGCCGCCAACTACAATTGTTTCGCCATCCATAACCCTTAAAGTCGCCTGCGCATTGCGCGTTGTAATAACGGGAAACTCACCGGCCGCAGTTGTCCGCCATTCGGAAACCGAAGAGACCTCGGGTTGAATAAAAGTCGTAATACTCCCTCCCTCTCCTAAATAGGGAGTAATTTTCAATTTCACACCCGCATCAATATATTGAACGGCCCACTGCGTATTACCAGAACCGGCACTAACCGGCACAGCATAAGGAATTCGGCTACCAATGTTAATAACGGCTTCGTGCCCATCAAGGGTGGCTATTTTGGGCGTGGCTATCACATTGGCTTTGCCGGTCCCCATTAAAGCGTTGATAGTAGCGGCAATTTCAGGTTCGGTTGAATTGAAAACACCATTCTCCTCACCATATGTCGCACCGATCCGAATCAGATCGGCGCTAGATATTTCTAAAACCTGGCTTTCGATCAAGACCTGAGGGATAGGCTGATCAATCTGACCAAGCAGCTCAGTAGCTCTAACGATTTGTTGAGGTTCGCCATGCAAGATAATATCTTTAGAGGAGACTCCGGCACTGGCTCTGACTCCGGGCATAATTTTTCCGATCAACTTTTCCACCTGGTCGGCAGTGATATATTTTAATGATATACAGACAAACTTCCCCTGCCCCTCCGGCCTCCCCGGCTGGCCAACCATAACTGACAAAGAATCTCCCTGATATTCAAAAGTTAACCCGTTACTAAGCAAAACGTCATCCAGCGTCCTTTCGGCTGAAGCCTCGACCAAATTTAAAGTGACGCGTTTGTTCACCAAGAGGCCGGTGTCTCCGCTGATACTTAAATTCAAGTCGGCCTGTTCAGCTAAGATCTTAATGACATCCAAAACCGGAGCATCATTAAATTCGATCCTGGAAATAATTTGATCGGCATAAGAAGGGATTACAGCACTTATCAATATCAATATTCCCACCCAGATCCCCATGATCACCTTAATCACCATGATCCCCTCCTTTCTTCATAAGCCAAACACAATCGCTCAAGATGGACTCTACTGAATAGCCATAAAAATCATCCAAACAACCAACAACAACACCCCTCCCCCCTACATCAATCAAAGCCCTCGGTCTTCCCCCACTGACCACCCCAACTAACCGAACGTAGCTGTCTTTCAGGAGGAGAGGTTCGTTGTTTATCCTCAATTCGACCCGGTCATTCTTAACTTGCGCTTGAGCATTGTAAACATAGAGTGCTTCACGAGACGGAGTTATCGGTTCAGGAATATTTTCTAAGGCCTCTTGTTCTTCTAAGGATATTTTCGGTTCAGGGGAGGCACAGGCGGAGGAGAAGACGGCCAAAAAAAGAAGAAATGGAACAATTAGAGATTTCATTCCTCATCCTCTCGTAAAAAACCGATTTTCCCCTTCTTGGGGACCGGCGGATTGATCAAGTTTTTTATTGCTTCAAAAACAACCCTAAATTGCTGATTATACTTCTTTTCCATTATCTCTATCTTTTT
>JBDRIF010000084.1:0-10728 GCA_043816125.1 bacterium | reverse complement strand
CATGAGGAGAAATATCGGGTTTATTTTCTGCAGGAGGAGATCGCCGGCCAAAAACTGCCTGCTATGCTCGAGGGAGTCCCGCTGGGAGTCTTGTTGATAAAAGGGGGATACAGCGCCGAACCAAATTCAAACAAATCTTATCAATTTATGGAATCAATACTTGAACGCTTAGCCGTGAACACCCTGATAATAACAGACCATCAGATTCTGATCTCCAATTCTTCCAGCCCAGTTTTAAGGCGTGTACCTTTCGGGTTTAGTCAGGTCATAGGCAACATTCCCTTTGGCTATTCTGATTTTGGCCCGTATATTTACCGAGCGGGTGCGAGATCGGCGTAAAATTTTTTTGAGTTCACCTGCCTACTATGAAACCAGTTTGAAATGTGCTAAAATATTTTTCGTAAGCTATGTCATACATCTCTCTTTACCGTAAATGGCGCTCGCAGGATTTTGACCAGATCATCGGCCAACCCGCTATTGTCCAGACACTCAAAAATGCTATTAAAAATAATCGCCTAGCCCATGCTTATCTTTTCTCTGGTCCCAGAGGAACGGGAAAAACATCCACTGCCAGAATTTTAGCTAAAGCGCTGAACTGCGAAAAGGGACCGACCGACCAACCCTGCGATAAGTGTATAAACTGCACCAAGATCCGCGATGGGCATTCAGTTAACGTCATGGAGATCGACGCGGCCTCCAACCGCGGCATCGACCAGATCAGGGAACTGCGCGAAAAAGTGCGCTACGCGCCGGTCGAAGGCCGCTACAAAGTTTACATCATTGACGAAGTCCACATGCTGACGCCGGAAGCTTTTAACGCCCTGTTAAAAACTTTGGAAGAGCCGCCCTCGCACACGGTTTTTATCCTGGCTACCACCGAACTGCAAAAAGTGCCCCTGACCATTGTTTCCCGCTGCCAGCGCCTGGATTTTGCCCGGATCAAGCTGGCCGAGATCGAGAAACATTTGCAGGCGGTGGCCAAGCAGGAAGGTTTTGAGATCGACGAGAAAGCTTTGAGTTTAATTGGCCGCGTCTCGGAGGGCTCCATGCGCGACGGCATTTCACTGCTGGACCAGGTTGTTTCTTTCTCCGGCCATAAAATTTCCTATGACGATATCATCATGCTGCTGGGCACGGCTGACGAAGAGCTCTTGTTTGCTTTTGGTGATATTTTGGCCGAAGGCAACACGGCTAAACTTTTGGACCTCATTAAAAAGGGCATGGAAGAGGGCCGGTCGACACTTCAAGTCACCAGGGACCTGGTCGCTCACTTTAGAAATTTGATCCACACCAAGGCCGGCTCGTCAGAAGTCCTGGAATTAACTTCCGACTACCAGGCCAGGCTTAAGAAACAAGCCGAAATGTTTTCTATGGCACGTGTCAAAGATGTTATCCGCGCGCTGTCCAAAGCCGAGCTGGATATGAAGTGGCACCCTCATGCCAGGCTGGTTCTGGAGGTGGCGCTGCTGGAACTCTTAGAGGAACGGCCCGCGGTTGAGGTTGCGGTTGCGAATCGGCCAGCGGTTGCGGTGAGCGTTGAACGGCCAAAAATTCAGGCGGCGCAGCCAAAAGAAGATGGTAAATTGGGCAAAATCAAAAACCACTGGAACGATGTGCTTGAGGGAGTCAAGAAAAAGAGTATTTTCAGTTATGTGTCGCTCCACGAAGGTGAGCCGATCGAATTGAACAGCAAAGGCAGCCTGGTCATTGGCTTCCGCCGCGGCTATGCGTTCCATAAAGAGCGTTTAGAGGACCTAAAAAATAAACAAGCGGTTGAGGAATCCCTGCGCGAAGTTACCGGCGAAAAAGTCCCCATAGAGTGTATTGTAACCGACGCCAAGAAAGAGGCCGGGCTCTCCGCCGGCTCGATCGCGGAATTTTTTGAGGGGAGGGTGCTGTAAATGATATTCGGCAACATGGGCGAAATGATGAAAATGGCCAAGGACATGCAGGGCAAGCTTAAGCAGGTCAAAGACGAATTGTCCCGTGAGATCTATGAGGGGTCGTCCAATGGCGTATCTGCCAAGATCAGCGGCGACATGGAACTTAAGGATATAACGATCGAGCCGCAAAACGACGTCAAACGCATTGAAAAAGGCGTTAAGGACGCGGTTGGCAAGGCGTTAAGGGATGCCAAGGACGGCGCCGCCCGCAAAATGAAGGGTGTGACCGGGGGCCTGGGCCTGCCGGGGATGTTCTGAGTGTACGCGCAAACCCTAAAAAACCTGATCGAAGAACTGAAAAAACTGCCGGGCATCGGGCCCAAATCCGCCCAGCGCCTGCTCTTCCACCTCCTGCAAACCGCTCCCAAAGATGTGGACAAATTGGTTTTCGCGATCAAAGATGCCAAGGAGAAGATCAGGCACTGCTCCGTCTGTTTTAATATCACGGATGTTAACCCCTGCCAGCTCTGCTCCGACAGGACCCGGGATGAGCATCTGTTGTGCATAATTGGCGAGCCCAAGGATCTCCTGGCCATTGAGCGCTCAGGCGGCTTTAAAGGCAAGTATCATGTTCTGGGTGGTTTATTATCTCCCTTGGACGGCATCGGACCGGAGAATTTAAGGATCAGGGAATTGATGCAACGCTTGGGCGAGGAAAAATTCTCGGAAATTATCCTGGCAACCAGCCCGACGGCTGAGGGCGAGGCGACTAATATTTATCTTATGAGATTAATTAAACCGCTGGGCATAAAACTGACTCGCGTGGCTTACGGCCTGCCGATCGGCGCGGATATGGATTATGCTGACGAGGCGACGCTCTACAAATCGCTCGAAGGGAGGAATGTAATAAATGACAAATGACAAATTACAAATGACAAATACTATCATATCCTATTTCCGGAAGTGGTGGACGATAATAATTAGGCCGATATATTTCTATACTAAGTTAAAGGATCAGGATTGGCGGGAGGGGGCGATGAGCTTTTTTCTGGTCACTGCCTGGATCCTGGGCTTTTTTGCCACCCTGCTGGTTTTTGTCATCCAGTACATTCCCGTAGGCAGCACGCTGGTCTCCGGGGTCTCCGGCGCCAAGCTGGTTATCGTCCTGCCGGTGCTTTTGACCCTGATCCTGGTATTTTTTGGCATCACTTTTTTGATCCTGGGCGGCCTTTTCAGCTTTGCCTTCTTTGTCCTGCTCTATCTGGTTGCCTGGTGCTTACATTATGTATATATGTTCTTGGGAGGCAAGGGCAACGTTAACCGCATGCTGCAGTGCACGCTTTACAGCGGCGCCATAGTGCTGGCGGGGCTGATCATCCTGTTCTTAATGGCCCTGACCAAGTATGCCGGGCTGCCCTTTGACCTTTTTAAGGCCGGCTACAACTTCTTTTATCTGATGATCCTGATCTATGTTTATGGTCTTTGGGCGGTGGCCGGCCGGAAGGTTTATAACGTACCAAAATGGAAGGCTTTTGCCGGAGCGATCGTCCCGATTTTCGCCCTATTGATTTTTGGCTTTGTGTTTGATAAAATGGTTCTTCCGAAATTACAGCCATGGATAACATAATTGAAATTAGATGGCACGGACGGGGCGGGCAGGGAGCAAAAACTGCCTCCTTATTGTTTGCCGATTCAGCCATGTCCCTGGGCAAGCACATTCAAGCCTTTCCGGAATACGGACCGGAGAGGATGGGCGCGCCGGTTCAGTCATTTAACCGTTTATCGGATGACCCGATCACAATCCACTGCGGCATTACCAGCCCGATGATCGTCGTAGTGCTGGATCCGACCCTGATGGCTACGGTTGACGTTGCTCAAGGCCTGCCCAAAGACGGTTCGTTGATCGTTAATACCTCCAAATCACCCCAGGAGGTCAGATCCGAAATTAATTTGAAAGATGCCAAAGTTTTTACGGTGGATGCTTCGGCGATCGCTCAAGAAAAGATCGGTCGAAATATTCCCAACACGCCGATGCTGGGGGCCTTGGTCAAGGTTTCCGGTCTGCTTGATTTTGCCAAGATGCTGACCAACACCGAAGCCAAGTTAAAAAAGAAATTTTCACATAAGCCTGAAATTATCAAGGGCAACATGGAAGCCATTAAGGCTGCCCATGATAGCGTAAAGGGAGAATAGTTGATGAAGAAGAACATGGGAGCAAGCGAGTTGATGCACGGCGACGCGGTCCAGGCCGGCACCGCCAAAGAATTCAAAACTGGTGACTGGCGATCGGAGAGGCCGATCTTCCACAGCGAAAAGTGCATCCATTGCCTGTTTTGCTGGACCTATTGTCCCGATTCGGCCGTGCTGCTGGATAAAGATAATAAAGTTACCGGTTTTGACTACGACCACTGCAAGGGCTGTGGTATTTGCGCCAATGAATGCCCGGTCAAAGCACCTAAAGCCATTACTATGGAAGCGGAGAGGAAATAAGCATGCCAACTTTAGCCAAGACCGGCAATGAAGCCATGGCCGAGGCCATGCGCCAGATCAACCCTGATGTGGTGGCGGCTTATCCTATTACTCCGGCGACCGAAGTCGTCATGATCTTTTCCCAGTTTGTCGCTGATGGTTCGGTTGATACCGAGTTTGTGGCCGTGGAATCCGAACATTCGGCCATGAGCGCTTGTGTCGGTGCGGCTGCGGCCGGAGCCAGGGTTATGACAGGCACTTCTTCCCAGGGTTTGCAATTAATGTCGGAAATTTTACCAATTGCCTCCGCTTTAAGGTTGCCCATTGTCCTTTGTGAGGTCAACCGGGCGCTGTCCGGGCCGATCAATATCCACTGCGATCACAGTGACACTATGGCAGTGCGTGATTTTGGCTGGATCCAGATCTTTTCTGAAAATCCACAAGAAGCTTATGATAATGTGCTGCAGTGTATTAAGATAGCCGAAAAAGTAAAATTGCCGGCCATGGCCACGACTGACGGTTTTATTATCAGTCATGGGATGGAGCGGATCGATATGTTGGAGGACAAAGAAGTTACAAATTATCTTGGAGAGGCGAAACCGGCTGTTACCTTGCTGGATACCGATAATCCGGTCACTTTAGGCGCGATCGACCTGCAAGATTATTATTTTGAACACAATCGCCAAAAAGCCGAGGCGATGAATCAGGCGGCGAAGGTGATCGTTGAAGTCGGTAAAGAGTTTGGTCAGAAGTTTGGCCGCGAGTATGGTTTGTTTGAAGAATATCAGTTAAAAGATGCCGAAGTGGCTATCGTTGCCCTCGGTTCTACCGCCGGAACAGCCAAGTATGTTATCGATCAGTTGAGAGCCAAAGGGGTCAAGGCCGGCATGCTGAAGATTCGAGTTTTTCGGCCATTCCCTGCCGAGGAGATCGTTAAGACTCTGGCGAATGTAAAATCAATCGCGGTCATGGATCGTTCAGATTCTTTCAGTTCCCAGGGTGGGCCGGTCTTTACCGAGATCAGATCTGCTCTATACGATAGCGGCAAGACACCCAAGGTTATCAATTATATTTATGGTCTGGGTGGACGCGATATCGGGATCGAAGATTTAACCGGCGTCTTTACTGATCTACAGAATATAGACAAACAAGCAACCATCAATTACTTAGGAGTGCGTGAATAATGGCAAATATTAAAGAACTTGCTAAGAAGCCCGAGCCGTTGACTGGAGGGCATCGAGCTTGTGCCGGCTGCGGTTTTCCACAAATCGTCAAGATGATTTTGATGTCATCGCCTGATCCGGTGGTTGTTATCTGTGCGACCGGTTGTTTGGAAGTTACCACGACCATTTTCCCTTATTCAGCCTGGAATGTCCCGTTTTTACATAATGCTTTTGAAAATGCCGCGGCAACTGCCTCCGGCGTTGAAGCTGCTTACAATGCTCTGACCCGCAAAGGGAAACTTAAGGGGAAGAAGATTAACTTTGTTGCTTTTGGCGGTGACGGCGGGACTTACGATATCGGTTTCCAATCACTCTCCGGCGCGATGGAGAGAGGGCACAATCTTCTTTATGTCTGTTATAACAATGAAGCGTACATGAATACCGGGATCCAGCGTTCCGGTGCTACCCCGCGGGGGGCCAATACGACTACTGAACCGGCCGGTAAAGTCCGCCAGGGGAAACAGGGGACCAAAAAAGATCTGACTGCAATCATGGCGGCACATAATTTACCTTATGTCGCTCAAGCTTCTGTCGGTTACTATATGGATTTGATCAGAAAAGCCGAGAAGGCTTTTTCTATTGACGGGCCAAAGTTTATGAACGTGATGCAACCGTGCCGCTTGGGGTGGGCTTATAAACCGGAACTGACGATGGAGATTGCCCGCTTAGCGGTGCAAACCTGCGTCTGGCCTCTTTACGAAGTTGAGAATGGCGTTTTTAAGCTGAACATGAAACCGCGAGAGAAGAAACCGGTAACGGAATTATTAAAGCATCAGGATCGTTTTAGACATTTGTTTAAACCGGGGAACGAGCAATTGTTGGCCGAAATCCAGGCCGAAGTCGATCGGAGTTGGGAAGCGTTACAAAAACGGTGTGAGTCCTAGGAGGTAAATTATGAATAAGAAACAATTGGCCGGTAAAGTTGCGAATAAGATGGATCTAACCAAAGCCCAGGCCGAAGAGATTATCGATGCCACACTTGAAGTTATTTCTCAAACTTTAATTGCCGGCGAAAAGGTCCGCTTAGTCGGATTTGGCAACTTTGTGGTTCGCAAACGAAAAGGACGGATCGGCCGCAATCCGCAGACCGGAGCTAAGATCACGATCGATCAAAGCAAAGCTCCCGCTTTTGTGCCGGGTAGCAACTTAAAAAAAGCCGTTAAGGGTAAGTAAAAACCTTTGATGGCAAAAATTGACGACGAATTAAACAAACTCTTAGAAGTTCTCCCCCCCAAAGTAAAACAAAACCTTATCAAACATTCGCAGATTAACGATCTCATTGAGGTTGTTATCGACCTGGGCAAACCGGCCGAAGCGAGATTCGCTAAGGATAAGATCTATCATGTCCCTGTTGAGATTATCGGTAAAGGTGATCTTGAATTTTTGGTCAGCAAAGTTGGTCAGTTTTCCGGGGATAACAGGGCCGGGATCGAGCGGACTCTTCATCGGATCTCCTGTATGCGCAATCGTCAGGGGAAAATTATCGGAATAACCTGTCGGGTCGGTCGGTCAATTATTGGAACGATCGATGTTGTCAGAGATGTGATCGAATCGGGACAAAATACTCTGATCATGGGGCCGCCGGGGATAGGTAAAACCACAAAACTACGTGAAGCGGCCAGGGTCTTGAGCGATTCTTTCCATAAACGGGTTGTTGTTGTTGATACCTCCAACGAGATAGCTGGTGACGGCGATATCCCTCATCCGGCGATCGGTAATGCCCGGCGGATGCAGGTCCCCCGTCCGCAGGATCAGCATCATGTGATGATCGAAGCGGTCGAAAATCATATGCCCGAAGTAATTATTGTTGATGAAATTGGCAACGAACAAGAAGCGGCCGCCTGTCGGACAATTGCCGAGCGTGGTGTTCAATTGGTCGGGACTGCCCATGGCAATTCCCTTGAAAATATCATTAGCAATCCGACTTTGTCCGATCTGGTTGGTGGAATTCAATCTGTTATCCTGGGCGACGAAGAGGCCAAACGCCGCCATACTCAAAAAGCTGTTTTAGAAAGGAAGGCGCCGCCGACTTTTGATATTTTGATTGAGATACTGGAAATGGATCGCTTTGCAATTTATCACGATGTGGCCAAAGCAGTCGACGCTATTTTGCGCGGCAAAATTCCTCAGCCGGAAATTCGAGTGAGAAAAGGGAGTAAGATCGAAGTTCACAAAGCTCCGGAAATTATGCCTGAGCCGACCCAGGCCGAATTGGAGCAGGTGGCAGTTGAAAAAGGGGCCGGACCGATCAAGATCTATCCTTTTGGTATAAATCGCGGACATCTGGAAAGGGGTCTATATTCCCTACAAATCCCGGCTTTACTCTCATTTAAGTTGGATGAAGCCGATCTAATTTTGACCACCAAGTCTAAAGCAAGACTGGGGAGCAAAATTGTTTTGGCTGCCGAAGAGCATAAGATCCCTATCCATGTGATTAGAAAAAATGTTCCTGCTCAAATTATGAAGTTTTTAAAACATTATTTTGGGGTCGGTGCGGCCGAAGAGCCCGAAGATGTAGCGATACGTGAAGTTGCCGAAGCGATTGATGAAGTGATGAGAACCGGGAAATCAATTGATCTGGAACCGCAAAATGCTTATGTTAGGCGCCAACAACACCAACAGGTTAAACAAGCTAATCTCCATTCGGAATCGGTTGGGGAAGATCCTCAGCGCCGGATAAGAATCTACCCGCCGGCGGTTTGATCGGCCCGATAATGAGCCCCGATCGATATCTTTCTTTTTAGTGCAGCCTCGGCGATCAACCTCGAAACCAGCGCCATATTTTTTAGTTCCCTTTCGTGAAAAGTTTGGGGAGAGAAAGCGAGTTCTTTTTCAAGTTTAGTTAGTTTCTTAATCGCGTTATTAAGTCCTTTGGCTGTTCTTTCGATCCCGACTTCGTTCCACATGGTTGTTTTAATTATCAAGCTTAGACGGTGCAATGCTTTCTTGGATAATTTTGGTTTGTGTGGCAGATGTTCCCGAGCCCTCACCCCTGTATCCCCTCTCCCTCTGGGAGAGGGGAAATCTTGCTTGGCTGCTAACGCGGCCCGATAACCAAAGACCAATCCGTCCAGAAGAGAATTTGACGCCAGGCGGTTTGCTCCGTGAACGCCGAGTGAGGCACATTCGCCGGCGGCATAAAGTCCTTTGATGTTCGTTCTCCCGTCGGTATCTGTTTTGATCCCCCCCATAAAATAATGGGCCGCCGGAGCGACCGGTATATTGTCTTTGGTAATATCCAAGCCTCTCTCCAGGCAAGTTTTATAAATTACCGGGAAACGCTTCTTGATCTTTTCCGAGTCGAGATCGGCCAAGCTAAGAAAAACATGAGTCGTCTTGTTTTCTCTCATCTCCTGGAAGATCGCCCGTGAGACAATATCCCGAGGGGCCAATTCGCCCTGCGTATCGTATCTGTTCATGAACCGTTCCCCTTTGGCATTAAGCAATTTTGCCCCTTCACCGCGAACCGCCTCGGAGATCAAAAAACGGGGGAGGGCAATAATATCTTTGAGAGCTTCGGACTGAACGAGCGAAGTCGGATGGAACTGGACAAATTCCATATCTTTTACTTCTGCTCCGGCCCGCTGGGCGAGCGCAATCCCGTCACCCGAGGCAAAAGAAGGGTTAGTTGTGTAAAGATAGACTTGTCCGATCCCACCGGTAGCCAAGATAACCGCTTTGGCTTGAAAAGTATGGTACTTAATTGTTTTTAGATCGCAGGCGATAGCGCCAAGGCAACGATTATTTTTAACGATCAGATCGACGCCCAAAGTCTTTTGGAATATTTTTACCTTTTTATCTTTGATGATTTTTCGGCCGAGAGTCCTTTGTATCTCTTCACCTGTGGCATCGCCGGCATGGAGGATGCGGCGGCGTTTATGGGCCCCTTCGAGCGCCAAGGCGAAGCCGCCACCGGCTTCTGTTTCGGCCCGGTCAAAGCGGGCCCCCATTTTGATCAATTCCTCGACCCGTTTGACCCCTTCATCTACCAAAATACGGACAGCTTTTTTATCGCACAATCCGGCCCCGGCCGCGATTGTGTCTTCGTAGTGGAATTGGGTTGAATCGTGGATTTTATCGATGGCTGCGGCGATCCCTCCCTGGGCTTTTTCGGTCGCTGTTTCGCCGATCTTCCCTTTGGTCAGCAGGATAACTTTGCCGTATTTAGAGGCTTCCAGGGCGGCCGAAAGTCCGGCAATCCCTCCCCCAATGATTAAGATGTCGCATTTTTCTGTCGTGGTCATTGTTTGATTATACTCTGGCTTGTGTTAAAATTAAAGCTATGAAACCTTGGGAAGTTGACAGGACAAGAAATAAACTGAATAAAATGAGCTCTAAAAAAAGTTTACTGATGTTTGCGGAATTATATCAGGCTGGCATTAGGATATTGAATGATTCATTGTTGGCTGAAAATCCCCGGCTAACCGCTGATCAGTTAAGAATAGAGAGGAGAAAGTTGGCGCAAGCGGTGGGGCATTTATGAGTTTTGAAAAGCTTTTTAAGAAGATAACTCTGCTCTTTAAGCAAATCAGGGCGCCTTATATGGTGGTTGGTGGACTGGCTGTTGCCTATTGGGGGTATCCCCGACAAAGTCTTGATTTGGACATTGTTGTTGATTTAAAAGAGCCGGAACTGGCCGACTTTCTCAAAAGCGCGAAAAAGGCCGGTTTTTCTTTTCACGAGCTGGAGATTAGATCGTTGCTTAAAATTGGCAACCGGTTTGTGATGGAGGCCGAAGATTATAGGGTAGATTGCTGGCTGCCAAAGGCGGAGTATCATAAATCGGCGTTGGCCAGAAGTAAAAAACGGGAAGTTTTTGGCCAAAAAATGCCGGTCATTTCACCCGAAGACCTGATCTTGTCTAAACTCCTGGTTGGCCGGGCACGTGATCTTGAAGATATTAAGACGGTTATTATTAAACAAAAAGGCAAACTGGATCTGGCTTATTTAAAAAAACAGTCTCTATTGTTGAATATTGCCGGTCCACTTGATGAGGCGATTAATAATGCGTAATGAGTTTGGGGTAAAAGTTATTCAGATGCTCAATATGAGCCCGATTTTCAAAGGTTTGGCCGTGATCGTCGCCGGTCTTTTGGCCCTGTTATTTGCCTGGTGGATGAAAGAGAAGTGGGGGGAGCCGGTTCGAGGAGGTT
>JBDRIF010000083.1:0-12211 GCA_043816125.1 bacterium | reverse complement strand
GAATGTGCCACTGTCGACTTACCGGAGCCCGATTCCCCTAAGATACCAAGTATCTCCCCTTGCGCCAGCTCAAAACTGACCCCGTCAACGGCATTAATCATTTTACCATCTTGAAAATATACGGTGGTTAGGTCTCTAACTTCTAACATCAAGCTTCTCCCGCAAACCCTCTCCCACAAAATAAAGAGAAAGAACAGTAATTAATATTAACAAGCCGGGAATGATTGCCATCCACGGAGCATCCCGCATATACGCCTGCGCGTCCATCAGCATATTCCCCCACGAAGGGGTTGGCGGCTGAACCCCCATCCCCAAAAAGGATAAAGCCGATTCGGTTAAGATTGCGCTGGCCATCCCCAAGGTTGCTGCCACAATGATAGGTGCCTGCGCGTTAGGGAGCATATGGCGAAAGATTATTCTCCAATGCGAGCAACCGATCGCCCTAGCCGCTTCGACATATGACAACGTCTTGATTTTCAAATACTCTCCTCTTACCAAACGAGCAACCCCCATCCAGGAAGTTACTCCGATCACAATCATGACATTGTAAATATTGGGCGTTAGCATTGCCTGAATGGTTAGAATTAAAAAGATCGAGGGGAAAGATAACATCACATCGACAAAACGCATAATAATCCCGTCTGTCCAGCCGCCAAAATATCCGGCCAACGCTCCCATTAACGTCCCAATGAGAATAGAGATAGTTACAGCAACTACGCCAACAGTTAGAGAGATACGCGCGCCGTAAATCGCCCGGCTAAAAATATCTCTACCTAAATCGTCTGTGCCAAAAGGATGAGCAAAGCTGGGAGCCAAAGTATCTGACTCCACAATCTCACTTGGATCATAAGAAGCTATCACAGGCGCAAAAATTGCGACCAAAGCAAAAAACAATAAAATAATAATACCAACATTTGTCATTTGAAATTTGTCATTTGTCATTTTCTGTATCTTATCCTCGGATCGACAAGTGCATAACAGATATCGGCGAGTAGATTTCCCAACATTATTAGAACAGCGGACATAACGACGATCCCCATAATCAATGGATAGTTCCGTTGAAAAATCGCCATCACACCCAACCGCCCCATCCCCGGCCAGGCAAAAATTGTTTCAATAATAAAAGCCCCGCCAAACAAACCCGGCAAAGAGAGCCCGAGAATAGTTACCGTTGGAATCAGAGCATTGCGCAGAGCATGTTTAAATATTACCACCCGTTCCGATAAGCCCTTGGCCCGAGCTGTCCGAATATAATCCTGGTTCAAAACCTCCAGCATCGCGGCTCGTTGATAACGTGTGATACCGGCCAGACTCAACAACGTCATAGTTAATAAGGGCAAAATCATATGCTTGCCAACATCTAGAGCATTAGCCAACCGACCTGTCTCTCTTAAAAGAGGATCATGCATGCCAACGGCTGGCAACCAGCCGAGATTGACTGAAAATAACAGCATCAGCATCAGTCCCAACCAGAACGAGGGGGTCGCCATTCCGGCAAAAGAGAGAATAGTAACAGTATTGTCAAAAACGGACCCTTTTTTAACTGCCGAGATAACTCCTAAAGGAATAGTGATAATTAACGTCAGAAAATACGAGGCGACCATCAAAAGTAGAGTATTCGGTAGCCGCTGCATGATTTCATTGATGACCGGTTGCCCTGTTGTATAGCTATTGCCAAAGTTTCCTACTGCAGCATTTTTTAGCCAATAAAAATATTGCACAATTACCGGTTTATCCAGACCCCAATTTGCGCGAATTCGTGCTAAATCTGCCGGATTAATGTTCGGATCGGTAAATAATGCGGTCGGATCACCTGGGGCCAGATGCATAACAAAAAAAGACAATAGAGAGACGCCTATTAAAAGCGGGATTAATTGAAACAGTCTGCGTAAAATAAACTTTCTCATCGAGTCACAAACACCTTTTCCAAATTCAACATCAACCCGGCCGGGCCCGGATTAGATAATCCCCCTACCCGTTCACTTATCCCTACAATTGATTTTGGGTACCAGAGAAAGATATACGGCTGATCAGCGGCAATTTCCTGCCAGAGTTGAGCATAAATCGCTTTCCGATCTTCCTTCTCCATCGTGATCCGCCCTTTAACCAACAACGCATCTACTTTCGGACTTCGATAATTAATAAAATTAAAACCTTTCGGATATTGTGACGAATGCCAAATCGAATAAGCGTCAGGATCCAAGCCTAACGACCAGCCCATCAGAACAGCATCAAAATCTTTCGGATCGGTCGCGGCATTGACAATCTTCAACATAGACGACCACTCCATAACACGCAAATTAACTTTAACGCCAACCTTGGCATACTGTTGCTGCAATATAATCGCCGCTTTTTCTCTCTCTTTATTCCCCTGATTCAAAAGGATGGTAAATTCCAGATTGTCTACCCCGGCCTCTTTTAACAACACCTTGGCTTTTTCCGGATCATACTGATATTTTGCCACCTCATCAGAATAGGCCCAGGAGACCGGAGCCGAAGGAGCATAAGCTGGAGAAGCCAACCCCTTATAGATTAATTTGACCAGTTGTTCTTTATTGGTGGCGTATGCCAAAGCTTGTCTGACTCGAATATCTTTAAATTTTGGATTAGCCAGATTAAAACCGAGATATGTATAGCCCAGAGAGTCATATTCAAAAACATTTATCCCTTCCTGAGCCTTCATCCGACTGTAATCTTTGGGCGGAATTCCCGATTCGTCGATCTCCCCAGCTTCCAACGCAATCAACTGCGCATTAGCATCGGGTATCACCTTAAAAATAATCTCCGCCAGTTTTGGCGCTCCCAAATAATAATTCGGATTACGGGTTACGCGAATCGAGTCACCGGTTTTCCATGCCTTAAAAATAAATGGCCCGGTTCCAACAGGGTTTCTGTTAAAGTCAGCCACATTAATATCTTTCCCTGCCAACAAATGCTGCGGGATAACACTCATCCCCGACCGGGCTAAGAACGGAGCAAAAGGTTCGGGCAAGATCGCCTGAACAGTATATTTATCTAACGCCAAAAACCTGATCGGCTGATCATCAATAATATAGTCACTCCGACGGACAGAATTAACTTTTGGATTGAGAATCGAATTATAGGTAAAAACAACATCTGCAGCAGTAAACGGCTCCCCATCATGCCATTGCACATCTTTCCTAAGATAGAAGGTCCAGATCTTCCCGTCCTTGGAGACCTTCCAGGACTCTGCCAAATCAGGCACAACTTCCAACTGCTCATTGATCCTGGTCATACCGGAAAAAATGGTCCCTTCAACGGCAGAAGAAGAAGAATCGGTAGACAAGATTGGGTTAAGAAGGGATATTTCGCCCCCCAGGCTTAATATCAGCTTTCCGTTCAAATCAGCCTGGCTCACATCTGGCAAACGAATCGGTTTATTTACTTGTTGACCGTTATCCGCACACCCAAACAACAGTAAAAGCAAAAGCAGACCGATGAATCCGTTCTTAAACATGCCCAATTTTATCACAAATTGGATAATTCCAGAATTTTTCTTAACCCTGTCCGTCCATACCCTTTGATGGAATATTCTCCGGTCGAATCTTCATAACCAAAAGTAATTTTCCCTGCCGTATCCCCATCTTTATATTCCTGTCCGGTAAATGGATTTTTTGGCACTTCGGCAATATAGCCCCCTGCCATCAGATAATTATTGCACAGACTCTCCAAAGCGATACTTTTTTCCAAAGGATAGACCATATTTTCCATTTCGTACCCCTCAACAGCCAGCTGAACCGTCCGCATAACACCTTTGACTGCCGCTTCTTTTCCTTTATCCTTAGCCCCGACAAGATTAGGGACCAAAAAGACCGCCAAGAGTCCGATTATGCCTATGACGATTAGCAACTCGATCATTGTGAAACCTTTACGATTACGCATATTTCTCACCTCCTTTTTATTATAGTGTTTTGGGCCTGAAACTGCAATTTGGGTTGCCAGGGTTGCCAAAGTTGCTAGAGTTGCTAGGGTTACAACACAAAAAACTAACACGTTGGCGTTTTCCATTGACCTTTTGCATCCAAATTTTTTATTGACTCAATATATCTGATTGCCAAAAAAGAGGCAGCTTTGCCCAAGCTTTTTATCAAGGAATGTTCTTTATCAGAGATAAGATTATCTTCTTTACAATCATCGATATCGCCAATCAGCTCATCTAAAGATCCCAGGCTGATACGAATGAACTGAATGTATTGCTTTGCCGTCCCTCTTGAATATCCTTCCCTAATATTTTGCTTCGAGGACCTAGCCGCATCTCTCATTTGAGATACAAGTCGATAATGACTTCCGGGAAACCTCTTTGTAATCTGATAGACCAGTTTTCGAACTTCACAGATTTTTTGATAAAAAACCAATTTTTCATACGGCCTCATTCTTCACCTCCAAAACATTTTTAGTAACCCTCGCAACTCCGGCAACCCCAGCACCACTGGCAACCTTGGCAACCTTAGCAACATCATTGAATTTGGCTTATCATGTTAATCATGGGTAAAAACATCGCCATCGCGATAATGCCCACAACAAGCCCAACAAACAGAGTCATTATCGGCTCCAGCATAGTAGTGAATCTCTTCAGGAAGACGGTTCTCTCTTGCTCGTAGAAATTAGCAATACTTATCAACATCTCCGCCAGCCGGCCGGAATTTTCTCCTACCGCGACCATCTGGACCGCCTCTTCAGGAATAAATGAATATTTAGCTAATTCCGCACTTAAGGGTTCGCCATTCTCGATCGACCGACTGATCTGCTGCAGATTATCCTGCCAACTGGAGTTTTTTATCGCTTTGATCGTTGAATCAAGCCCCTCCATGATCGGCACCCCTCCCTGCAATAATGAACCAATATTTCGAAAAGTCAGAATGATCTGTTCGCGCTGAAACCATTTGAGCCTCATCAACAATCGGTCATAAAGAAGTCGTTGTTTGTTGGGCAAATAATATCCTAATGACAAAGAAAGAGCGATCGGCACATACCAGACCTTCGCAAAAACATCTCCACCACCGATAATTAATCTGGTAAAAAGAGGCAACTCGGCATCGAGATCAGCAAACAACCCCTTGAATCCCGGCAAAACAAAAACCAACAAAACTATCAGAGAGACCAGGCATAAAGTAATAACAAAAACCGGATAGATCAACGCACTCATTATTTTTTCTTCAACTTCTGCCCTATTCTCATATTCTTTAGCTAGTCTTTCTAAAACGTGTTCCAAACTACCGGTCTGCTCGGCACTTTCGACCGAACTTACAACCAAGGGAGGGAACTGCCCCTTCATCGCTTCGGCCAATGACTGACCCTCAGAAACCTTATCGATAATCTCAGATAATTCTTTTCGTTTGATAATCTTGCTTGTTATTTGCAGACTTTCGATCAGAGAGACACCGGAGGACAATAATGTTTTTAGCTGGGAGCAGAAGCGGGAAATTTGGCGTTTATTCAGGGGTTTTGTTGCGCCTAGCTTTAGGGCAGATATGGCAGATATGGGAAAGAAGGACAATATGGGACAAAGGGGAGAGAAGAATCTTGAAAAGGAAAACGAAGAAACGGCTAATCGGCTCATAGCTTCTCCTCAAGCTTCGTTCGTAAGCGCGAAAAGAGATACATGGTCTTATTATTGAGTTCTTTGAATTTCAAATATAGCTGCTCATCAATAAATCTCTTTCTCAAACACCTTCTGACTCGCTCATGTACTTCTGTCAATGATCGCTTAGAGTATCCCAAAAACCGCAAATACTCTTTCAGTGAGCCACTATAGTATCCTTCTACAAAGTTTGCGCCAACGGAATCAGATGCCGAATCAATTTGTGTTTTAGTTTTTATGTAGTATTTTGGTATTCTCGGAATTATCTCTCTTTGCACCAGCATATCGATTGCATCAATGTTTTGATAAATAATCATGTTTTCGTGTCCATACCTCATCTATCTTTCTCCCTCCCTCCCTATTCCCCTTATTGCCTTATCTCCCATCATGTCCTATTTCCCCTCCCAGCCCTATCGGCCATTTCTGCCATAAAAAGAACAAAGCAATTCTATTACCAGGTAAATCTAGAATATATTACGAGGGATTAAGCGAAAAACTGTCGTAATTACGACACTTCGAGGCGGGGAAACATAGGCTCACCCTTTTGGACTGTGACACCAGCGATTTTCGTGTTTAAGGAAATTTCTCCTTTTAATCCGAGCTGGGACCACATTTTTTCGGCTGTCTGCGGCATAAAGGGGGAGATCAGAACCGCGGATACATATAGTACGCGACATAAATTGTGCATGACTTCTGCCAAATGCTCGGCCTCATTTGCCTTTGCCAACTTCCACGGAGCCTTTTCTTCGATATATTTATTAGCTTTATTGATCATCACCCAGATTTTCTCCAGAGCCAAAGAGAATTGCAGGTTATCCATATCGGCTTCCAGCAGTTTTGGCGTCTCTTCAGCCAACTTGGCTAAGTCATCGTCGCTTTTGGGTGCCACAGGTATTTTTCCATCAAAATATTTACCGACCATAGTTAGGGTCCTGTTCAAAAGATTCCCGATATCGTTGGCCAAGTCAGAATTAAATCGTTTAATAAAAGAAGTTCTGGAAAAATCGCCATCCGAACCAAAAGGGACCTCTCTCATCAGAAAATATCTAACCGCGTCTACTCCGAACTCCGAACTCAAAGCTATTGGATCCACTACATTCCCCTTCGACTTGCTCATCTTCTTCCCTTCAACCGTCCACCACCCGTGGCCGAAAACCTTTTTGGGCAAAGGGGCACCAACAGCCAGCAACATTGCCGGCCAGATAACAGAATGAAAACGGACAATCTCTTTCCCCATCAAATGAACATCGGCCGGCCAATAATTCTGATACACTTCACCATCAGGATAGCCAAGGGCAGAGACATAATTGATCAGAGCGTCAAACCAGACATAGATGACATGCTTGGGATCGTCCTTAAGTTCGATCCCCCACGGGAAAGCTGTGCGAGTGACAGAAAGATCTCTTAAGCCGCTCTTAATAAACTGGAGAATTTCATTCCGTCTCGATTCGGGTTGAATAAACTCCGGATGTTTTTCAATATGGTCGAGCAGCGGCTGCTGGTATTTGGAGAGTTTAAAGAAATAGCTCTCTTCTTTCAACAATTCTGTCACCCGGCCGCAATCGGGACAAAGGTCAAGGCCCGACCAAAAAGATTCACAAGGGACACAGTAATGCCCTTCGTATTCCCCTTTATAAACATCCCCCTTCTTTTGCATCTGCTGGAAGAATTCCTGGACCACTTTTTTGTGCCGTTCTTCGGTCGTCCTAATAAAGTCATCGTATTTGATCCCTAATACATTCCAGGCTTCCTTGAAACCGGCCACCTTCTCATCAACCAGCTTCATCGCCCCTTCTGCCGTCATCCCCCCCGCCCGCCAGATCTTCTGCCCATGTTCATCTGTCCCGGTTAAATAGTGAACATCAAAGCCCATAAGTCGTTTATATCTAGCTAAGACGTCACCAGCGATAGTGGTATATGCATGGCCGATGTGAGGGATATCGTTGACATAGTAAATGGGAGTCGTAAGATAAAACTTCTTGGCCATTTAATTATTATATCACGCCTAATCCACCGGAAACAAAATCCTGATCTGTTCAACACCCCGCAAAGCATTATCAGTCCAAGCAGGCATCTTTTTATTCAGATAGAAGTCATGAATTTCCCAAACCGGCATCGGTTTCCATTTATCTTCACCGGCATACTTAACTTCAACCAAAAACCGCTCAAGTAGTTTGTTGTACCAATCTTCGTCCTCTAAATCCGTTGGTCTGTAATTCGGCTGAATAAAATATTGAAAAAATGGAGGCAAACCTTCCAGTGATGGATCTTCGGCATTAGCCGGACCGATTACCATCCACTGGGTCGCCTCACGCACATACCCCATATCTTCTCCATGCGCCGAAGGGACAATTTGAAATCCGCCAATAACATCCAAAGGCGATGTAGAAACATCGATTACACCGGCATGATTGGCCCGTATTCTCCCTGAAGAAGCATATCTGGTCCCCTCAAAACGACCTACCCCGACAACCGGACGCATCACCTCGCCGATTACCTGCGGTTTTTCGCCCGGATATTCAACATAAATATTACCGCCAAATTTGTTTTCAAAAACAATCTGCTTCGGATACCAGGTTGGCCGGCTGACAATAATAAAAAATACATCCTCCAGCTGGGGAACATAATCACGAGATAAGGGGACGTAGGGTTTCCCCGGAGAAGAGACCATCACCACATTGCCGACATAGGGAGCGAAGCCACCACCAAAAATCCCGGTCCCGGCTGGGATATCAGTATAAATGGAAGAGTCAGGGCTTAAAAACGAGCGATAATTACCGGGTGATTTCAGAAATTCTTTAGGCAAAACAGAAAAAATAGTCCGATCATCCTTGGGGCCGACCTTTAAATGAATCGCATTGACAGCCGAAGCGGCAACGCGGCCTTCTCCTACCCACTTGGCCGCTGCATAGCCACCTTTGCTGACTTTTTCGGTCGGATAGAGAACCTTCCCCACCGCCTCCCAACTAAATCCCTCATTGCGGCTGACCAGAATAGTCCCATTTTTCTCATTCTCAATCCGAATGCGGTAGATTTCTTCAAACTGCAGAGCTAGAGCTTGCGTTGCCCAAATAACGACAATAAAGCATAAGAGCTTTTTAAACATTAAGACTTCAGATATTCAGTTAATGTTCGGACCATGACCCCGGTTGCCCCATCAGAAAGATAGCCCCGCCCTTTGTTAATAAAAGCTGTCCCTGCAATATCGAGATGTACCCAGTCGACATCTTCAACAAACATTTCCAGGAATAGGCCGCCGATTGAAGGCCCAGCCATCCCAGTTTGGCTACAGTTCTTCACATCAGCAATCTTACTCCTGGAATATTCTTTATATTCCTCATACAAGGGCAATTGCCAAAGTTTTTCGCCGCTATCTTTCCCCGCCTTAATTATTTCATCAACCAACCCCTGATCATTCCCCATAATACCTGAAGCGGCATCCCCCAGAGCAGAAACACAAGCCCCGGTTAAAGTTGCCACATCAATAATCCTTTTTACTCCCATATTTTTGGCATAGGTGATCCCATCGGCCAAAACCATCCGCCCTTCGGCATCAGTGGAAATAATCTCGATAGTTTTACCGGAGAGAGAACCGACCACATCACCCGGTTTTTGTGCTTCTCCATCGGGCATATTATCGGCACAAGGTAAGATCGCCACCACATTTTTGCGCACTTTTAATTTGGCGATCGCTCGCATAGTTTCCAACACCGCAGCCGCCCCAGCCATATCGGTCTTCATCTCCCATAATTTTTTAGACGGTTTTAGAGAGACTCCACCCGAATCAAAAGTGATCCCTTTGCCGACCAGACCGATTTCCGGTTTGCCCTGCCCATATTTAATAATAATGAACTTGGCCGGTTCGCGTGAACCTTTGGAAACAGAATAATATGCGTCCATTCCCAATTTCTTTGCTTCCTTCAAATCGATCACCTTGGTGGTAACTCCAACAACAGCTTTTGCCCTGGCAGCCAGATAACTTGGGGTAACTCTGTTGGCCGGTCCGTTAACAAGATCGCGGGCGTTGTTGACCGATTCGGCAATGATCTCCCCAGTCTTCACTCCCCGGCCGATCTCTTTCAATTTTGATCTCGCCATTTCGACAATTATTAATTCGGAAATTTCAAAGAAAGAGTCATCTTTGGTCGTAGCAAACCCTTTGTAGTGATAAGAACCGATTAACGTCCCTTCAACCAGCGCTTGAGCGGCAACCGGCAGTTTTAGTCCGCCACCCCCGGCCCCATGGACAACAGTCGCCACAATTTTTGCTTTAACTTTTTTGGCCTCTTTAATCGCCGCCCCGGCAGCGATGCGGGCAGTATCGAGAACAAATTCCGAAGCCTTGCCGACACCAACAACCAGTATCTGCGTAGCGGGCAACTTCCCTTGAGTGTGAATCAAATTGACTTCCCCAAGTTTCCCGGTGATCTCGCCATCTTTGATCAAAGCTTTGATCGCTCCGTCTAGCTTGTGGTCAACAGTTTCTGTAGCCCCGCCGGGAGTTTTGACCCCTTCGAAAACATTGACAACCAGCAGATCACACTTAACCTTCGTTAACGAAGCGTTTTGAACAGAGATTTTCATAACTAATCCTCCCTGCCTGCCGGCAGGCAGGCTTGAAAAAATATGGCGGCTTCACGTTGAGCAGATTCAGGGCTGTCAGAGCCGTGAACCAAATTTTTAATCGTCCCTTCGGCTGTCCGGTAATTATCTTCACGAAAATCGCCCCGAATTGTCCCCGGCAATGCCGCCCCCGGATCGGTCGCTCCCATAACTTCGCGCAACCGGGCAATCGCCCTTTCCCCTTCAACTAAATTAACAACAACTTCCCCTGAAGTAATAAATTTAATTAAACCGTCATAAAAAGATTTTCCCAAATGAGGATAATAAAGATCAGCCGCCAACACAGGAGTAATCTTCAAACGTTTAGAGCAGGCAATTTTAAGGCCGGCTTTTCTGATCTGTTCCAGTATTTTTTCTTCTAAGCCGCGGGCTGTCCCATCAGGCTTTATCATGCAAAAGGTTTTTTCGTGCACGTTTAATTGCTTCCTTTACTCTTTTTGGAGCGGTGCCGCCAAACGTATCTTTTGCCTCAACCGAACTTTTGGCCGAAAGATATCTGGTCGCATCATAAGCAAACTTGGGAGAGAACTGTTTTAATTGCTTGAGTGAGAGATACTCTAATTCCATATTCGAATCTTCGCAATAAGCGACCAACTCGCCGACTATCCGATGAGCCTCGCGGAAAGGGACTCCTCGGCCAACCAGATAAAAAGCCAGATCTGTAGCTGTTAAAAATCCTTTCTTAGCGTCTTTAGCCATTTGATCGGAATTCACCTTAACATTGCGGAGCATCTCTTCAAAAATTGATAAAACAGATTTAACAGTATCAATCGAATCAAAAAGCCCTTCTTTATCTTCCTGCATATCGCGGTTGTATGTCAAAGGGAGACCTTTCATCACTGTCAGTGCCTGCATCAGGTTGCCATAAACCCGGCCGGTTTTACCCCTGATTATCTCGGCAATATCCGGATTCTTTTTCTGCGGCATTATCGACGAACCGGTGGAAAACTGATCGGAGATTTCGACAAACCCGAACTCAAAAGTTGACCAGATGATCAATTCTTCACAAAAACGGGACAAATGCATCATCAAGATCGAACTGGCCGCGGCAAATTCGATCACAAAATCACGATCGGAGACGGCATCCATGCTATTGTTAGAAATTTGCGCAAAATCAAGTTCCTTGGCCAGTTGCTCTCTGTCGATATTAAAACTGGTTCCGGCTAAGGCCCCGGCGCCAACTGAGAGGATATCAGCCTCTTCCTGTACCCAGAGAAAACGTTTTTTGTCGCGCTGCAACATTTCATAATATGCCATCAAGTGGTGAGACAACAAGACAGGCTGCGCCCTCTGCATATGAGTATATCCGGGGAGGACAACTTTTAAATGGGCTTCGGCCATATCAACCAGAGTTGTTTGCAGTGTTTTGATCAGAAAAACAATTTTGGTCGTCTCCGCTTTAATATACATCCTAAGATCGGTAACAACCTGCTCGTTGCGGGAACGTCCGGCATGAAGTTTTTTACCAATCTCCCCGACTTTCTCAATCAACATCGCTTCGATATTCATATGGATATCTTCAAGATCGGGCCGCAGTTTAATTTTCCCCTTAGACATCCCTTTGAGAATTTCTTCCAAAGCCTTAATGATTCGATTACACTCTTTAGCAGTTAATACCCCTGCTCCGATCAACGCTTGCGCATACGCGATGCTCTGCATAATATCTTGTTTGTATAAACGGACATCGTAATGGACCGAACTAGAAAACTCCTCAGCCGACTTAGACATCGCCTGACGAAAACGACCTGCCCAGGCTTTCTTTTGCTTCACCATTTTATTTCCCCCTCAGTTTTGCATTTACTTTAATTGGCAACCCGAATAGATTAATGAACCCTTCAGCATCCTTTTGGTTGTAGACTTCCTCTTTTTCAAAAGAAGCGAGATCGGCCTGATAGAGAGAATGCTTTGCCGATCGGCCGACCACAATACAATTCCCTTTATAAAGTTTTAGACGCACTACTCCGGTTACATTTTCAGAAGTCTTAT
>JBDRIF010000082.1:0-4164 GCA_043816125.1 bacterium | reverse complement strand
TGGGAATCGGCCACTAGCTGCGCCTCATATCAACCTTAGTACAGACTACTCCGGAATAGCAAAATACTCATCACTCAACGGGCCATTGATAATAGTTTTGGTTGTTGTCATTTCTGTGATAGTCTCTATTTTAAAAGGCATGTCACTCTCCTCGCCCAAATCCGGTTCTAGGCTTAAACGAAGGGTCTTCATGTAGCGATTCCCCTTCTCATCTTTTGCATAGGTGATTGTCCCCCGCCCCTTCATCTCCATACTTTTATAAACCATAAAATATTCCGAAATGGTAAATGTCTTACGCGAGACAATGTAATCGACATATTTGACCGCTTCGGCCATCTGGGTCTCTTTTTTAGGGATTGCGCGCAAAGTTAACTGTTTCGCATTCCCGCCAATCAGACTAAGACTAAAATCATCCAGCATTTGTGTAAAGTCATTTTGATAAGCCGATCTTGTCTGCTGGTTTTTGTCTGGTTTGTACTGTTCACCTTTATTATTATAAAAAACAGTTTTTGGCCCATTGCTGATAGTAATGCTGGCAAATTGCTCCGGTTCCAAAACCTCAAAACGGCTCTTGTCTGGGGCCTTGGTCCAACTCCGCCCTTTCATCTCAGCCTTAAAACCCATAGCGCTCACTTTGACGTCATATTCAGAATATTGAGTCTGAATTTTGCTGTTTTGGGCTTTTAATTTCTCTAAAACCTCATCCAGGTCAACATCATCTCGCAAATCGGCCAGGGGGATAGCCCCTGCCTGCTCCTCCATTTCCTGGACCGGCCCATCTTCAATTTCCGGATCGATTATCTCTCCTTCACTTACATCCTCGCCTCCTTTAGCCGAATCAATCATTTCTTTTTTTACGCTATCAGCAACCTGTTTTTGAATCATCTCCCCCAAATTAAAGGCCAAAACCTGCCCTGCTAACCCAATCATAATAATTCCAATTAATAGTTTTTTCATAACGACAACCCCCTTCTTTTCATGGTTAGTATATATGCTATAATTTAGACATGCAAGAATTATCCTTTCACAAATACCACGGTCTCGGCAATGACTTTGTACTGATCGACTCCAGAAAAGACAAACTCGAGGGCCTGGACCTCAAACAACTGGCCCAACAAATGTGTGACCGGCATTTTGGCATCGGCGCAGACGGATTATTGATTGTCGAACCCTCCCAAAAAGCCCACTACAAGATGCGGATCATCAATCCGGACGGCTCGGAACCGGAGATGTGCGGCAACGGGATTCGTTGTTTCGCCAAATATGTCTATGAAACCGACAAATTGACCGAAGAGGTCATTTCTGTAGAAACTTTGGCAGGCATTCTGTTGCCGGCGGTAATTTTGGGACCGGAGAAAACAGTTGTCGGAGTCGAAGTCGACATGGGGATCCCCAAGGATGAAGGGGAAGTAACGCTGCAAGGGAAAAAGTTTAGAAAAATCAACATGGGAAATCCTCATGCAGTAGCAATTGTTGAAGATTTAGCACAAATCGACCTCGCAGAAATCGGCCCGCTAATAGAAAACGACCCTCACTTTCCAAATCGTACTAACGTTGAATTCATTAAAATCGTTAACGATAAAGAAATAGATCTAATTGTCTGGGAACGCGGAGCCGGCGAGACCTTAGCCTGCGGCACCGGCGCTTGCGCCTCGGTTGTTGCGTCAGGACTCAAACGCGCACTAGTCCACTTGCCCGGCGGCAATTTAGACATTGAAATCGCCGACGACGGTCACATACTAATGCGCGGGCCGGCAGTTAAAGTATTTGAAGGGAAGTATACAATATGAAAAAGTCTAAACGCCTAGATTTAATCCCTCCCTACCTCTTCGTTAAGATCGAAGAAAAGAAAGCAGAACTAACAGCCAAAGGGATTGATATCATCGACTTTGGCATCGGCGACCCGGATCTCCCCACCCCACAACATATCTTCCAGAAAATGCATGATGTGCTGAAAAAGAAAGAATCGGGCCAGTATCCATCTTCAAAAGGGGAACTATCCTTTCGCCAAGCTGTGGCTGATTGGTACAAAAAACGTTTTAACGTAACATTGGATCCGGCCACCGAAGTTTGCACTCTTTTGGGATCCAAAGAAGGGTTGGCTCATCTCCCGTTGGCGTTTATCGACAAAGGGGATATTTCCCTAATACCTGATCCCTCGTACCCAGTCTACAAGATTTGCACTACCCTGGCTGGAGGCGATGTTCACCTTTTGCCTTTAACTGCAAAAAACAATTTCCTGGCAGATCTCGACAGCATTCCAGCTAAAGTGCTTAAAAAAGCGAAACTACTTTATGTCAATTATCCCAACAATCCAACCGGCGCGGTTGCTGATAAAACATATTTATCCAAGTGTGTTGAGTTCTGCAAAAAGCACAAGATTCTCCTGGTGTCTGACTTGGCATATTCCGAAATGGGTTACGACGGTTATAAACCGATGAGTGTTTTAGAAATCCCCGGAGCCAAAGAAGTGACCATTGAATTTCACTCTCTTTCTAAAACGTACAATATGACCGGCTGGAGAATCGGCATGGCAGTGGGGAACAAAGAAGCTGTCCAGGCCTTGGCTACTATCAAATCAAATCTAGATTCCGGCGCCTTTAAAGCGATCCAGTTTGCCGGGATTGAAGCTTTGTCTGCCTCTCAAGAATGTGTAGAAGAAAACAATAAAATCTTTGCCGAAAGAAGGGATGTATTGGTAGACGGATTAAAATCACTCGGTTTCAAAGTTGAAAAGCCTAAAGCAACATTTTATGTCTGGGTCCCTGTACCAAAAGGAGAGACTTCTTCGTCCTTCACAGAAAAACTCCTGACCAAATGCGGCATCCTGGTTGTGCCGGGGAATGGCTATGGACCATCAGGTGAAGGCTATGTCCGTTTTGCTATTACTATTCCTAAAGAGCGGATTGCTGAAGCTATTGAGCGATTAAAAAAACAGAAGATCAATCACTAAATTTGCTGGCAACTAATCCGACAATTGCCCCCCAAGAAACTGACGCCGCACAAATCACAATTATTCCTAAAGCTAATCTCAGCTCAAAGGGTGCTTGTTCCAAAGGGCAGGCAGTCGCGGTCAATAGAAGCGCCGAAGGGGATATTCGCCCTGACAATCGTCGACTTGTCCTGCTGATGACCGGCAAAGATTTCATACTTATTCCTGTCATTTTTTAAACACCACTTGATTGCCACCATGTCTTTTGGCCACGTACACTAACACATCGGCCTGCTCGATTAAAACTTCGGGTTCGACACTTCCCCAACCAAAATCTTTGGAAAAAGTGACCACCCCAATGCTGGCAGTGATCGGCTCGTTCTCCATTCTCCCTTCAACCTCAACAATAATGGGGACCCGAGAAATCGCCGCCCCTACCAGTTCTGCCAGTTCTCGCGCCTGAATACTATTTAGGCCGGGCATCAAGAGAAGAAACTCATCTCCACCATAAGCAAAAACCATATTTTTCTTCCCCACAGAATGCCTGATAGCCGCACAGATGTCCCGCATAACTTTATTTCCCGTTTCATGGCCATACAGTTCATTGATTACCTTAAAATCATCGAGATCAATAAAAGCCAGGCTAAATGGCTTGCCGGTTCGCAGAGAATGAGCAATCGATTTATTAATTAAACTCAAATAAAAATCTCGACCGCGATAAACTTGTAGGTCCGGATCCAGGCAGAGAGTGCGCGGACGGACAATAACCGGCCCCAAATTTGCGCTGAAGTGTCTGACTCGTCTCGCCTGCGTTATTGCTCTATCGATGATTCCCATTATCCTTACTTCGACCTGTAAGGCAAATAATTTCACTCGAAAAAGTGAAAGTATTCAGAAAAGGTGCTGATAAAGAAGTAGAGGAAGAAATACTTCCCAAGGAGATGATGGCAATGAATGCAATAGAAGCATCAAGAGCCGCAATGAGACCCGGTCAGGCCCTTTATCTCAAAGCCTTCGCAAAACGTCGTCCCACACCAACCCTCTCTCTTTCTGCCCTTAGTGTCCATGAAGGAGAGGAATATTCTCAAGCCGCCAGTCCGCTGGAGATTCATTGTCGAGTGCCCATTTTTGAGCAGATCGATCTATCGCCGGCAAACCTGCAGAGATTAGCCGCGGAAACACTAGATAAGGCTATCGCAAATCGTGTTTAACCACTAAAAAAAAGCCAGAAC
>JBDRIF010000081.1:0-29999 GCA_043816125.1 bacterium | reverse complement strand
GCTCAAATTTCCAAGGCTTTTGCCCGCAAAAAAGTCAGCATCTCCACGGTTGTACAGTTGGAGACAGACGGGAAAAAGGCGACGTTGGTGATTATGGTGCACGAAACCACAGGGAAAAATCTGACCGCCGCGCTGAATATTATTAAGAAGCTATCGGTTGTTAAGAAAGTATGCAATGTTATTAGGATTGTTGCTTAGCAGTCAACTTGCCCCTTATCCAGCAAGTTACATTCCTTTCTACCAGGAAAAAAGCCGGGATCAGGAATAGTGTTATCCCTGTCGAAAAGACGAGCCCCCAGCTTAAGGCCAGTAGCAGAGGGAAGAGGAAATCGACCCTGCCGCCAAAAAGCCCGTAAAGCGAAGGCAACAATCCTGCCACAGTAGTGATCGTTGTTAATACTATTGGTCTAAAACGGAGGACAGCGGCTTCGGCGATATGTTCGATCGTCAATGTTTCTCCGGCCTCACAGGTGTTTTCTTCCTTGGTATTTAAAAACTTCAGCATAACCAACGAATTATTGACCACAACCCCGGCTAAGCCTAAAATTCCGATCAGGGCGAGGAAACTTAATGATTCGCCGTGGATCAGAAAAGCAAATATCACGCCGACCAGTCCAAAGGGGATGGCTAGCATCACGATCGCCGGTTCGGTAAAAGAGTTGAAAAGGACCACTAAGATAATATAGATCACCAGCAGAGCAAGGAGCATCGAGCGGAAAAAGTCGTTCAGTGAGTCGGTAGTATATTTTTCCAGCCCGTTAAACTCCAGTCGAAAACCGGGGTGTTGAGCTGTTAAGGCGTTGAATTTCTTCTGCAGCTGCTTGTTGTATTCCATCGGGTTGATCTTGCTCCTGTCGAGTTCGGCGTTGATGCGCAAGACTCTGTCTCCGGAAGAGTGAGAAATACCGAGTGGGGCGGCTTTATCTTCAAAGCGGATAAAACTCCCCAACGGGATTAATTTCCCCTGACGGTTGCTGATAGTTAAGTCATTCAAATAATTGGCGTTGTTCCGGTATCTTTCGGCCAGCATCACCCGAAAATCAATCTCTTCCCCCTCTTTGCGGATAGAGGTGACAATCGTTCCGGCAATCGCCGCCCTAATCGTTGTGGCCACTTCGACCGCGGTGATCCCGAGATCGTTCATCAGCCCGTGGTCCAGGCGGATGTTTAATTCCTGCAGCCCTGTTTCGTCGTTCCGATAAAGGTCGAAAGCTGCTTCATTGGTCGAGAGCATCGCCCAGAGTTCGTCTCCCAATTCGGTCCTGACCTTATCATCATTGCCGATAAATGAGATATCGACAGCTTTGCCGGTCGGTGGGCCGCCGGCTTGCGTGACCACGTCAAGATCCGCAAATAATTTACTGGCTTTTAGCGGGGCAAATTTATCCTCCAACTGTTGTCTGATCTTAAACGACGAGACTTTTCTGCTTTGGGCCGGAGTTAAGTTAATATTTACCCTGGCCCAATGGTCTTGGGTCATGCCGCTAATCGAATCCCACATGTCTGTCCCCCGTTCGCCGATCGTTGTAACATAGCTGACCAGGATATTAGGCGGGACAATTTCTTTGATAATTTCTTCGAGTTGAGTAACCCTTTTTTCCGTTTCCCAGAGAGGAGTCCCCAGTGGGGTGGTGATCTTAACCATGATCATATCGGCATCGCTGGTCGGGAAAAGTTCAAAGCCCAAGCGAGGGAGAATGACACCGACTGCCAAAAAGAAGATTATCACGAAGAAGCCGATAACTCTATTTTTTCGCTTGAGTACCCAGATAAGTCTCTCGCGGTAATGTTTTTCAAAAAAGATCAATACATTGCTTTTTCCTTTTTGTCTGATCTTGGTAATTGCCAAATGACCGGGGAGGATAAAAGCTGACTCAAATAGTGAAGCGAGCAGGGTGATGGTGATCACAATCGGGATCGCTTTGATGAAATCTCCCCAAATTCCTCCCATAAGCAGAACGGGGAGAAAAGCCGCAATGGTCGTAAAAACTGTGGCGCAGACCGGCCAAAAGATCTCGGAAATCCCTTTGACCGCCGCTTCAACCGGGGCCATCCCTTTTTCCCTAAATGCATAAATGTGTTCGGCCACAACTATGGCGTCGTCGACCAGCATACCCAATACTATTATGAAAGCCAGTAGGGATTGGGTGGTGACTGCGATATCGTAATGGGGCATAAAGAAAAAAGAAACCAGCAAAGAGAAAGGGATGCCCAAGGCTGTCCAGAAGGCGACTTTGCGGTCGAGAAAGATCATTAGACACAGGACAACCAATAAAAATCCGACGATGGCATTGGAGACGACGACGCTGAGCATCGATTTGACATAAACAGAATAATCTTTGACAATCTGCGAATTAACGCCGTTGGGCAGTGTTTTATTAAATTCTGTCAGCAGTTGACGGACATCGCCGGCTACTTTAACCGCATCGGCGTTGACTTTCTTTTCTACCACAATATTGATGCTGGGGATCCCGTTGACTTTGCTGATCCTGGTCCGATCTTCAAACGAGTCGGTCACTTCGGCCAGATCGCTGACCAGCACGCGCTGGCCGGAAAAAGCCGAGCGGACGATCACGTTTTTTACTTCCAACGGGTCGACAAATTGGGAGAGGGCGATCACTTTTTTCTTGGCGGCCAGCGATTGAATTGTGCCGCCGCTTAAGCGGATGTTGGTCGCCCTGATCGCGTTCATGACCTGGCCGATAGAGAGATAATTATTCGCCGCTTTGACCGGATCGACTTCGATATGTATCTCCCGTTTGCGGTAGCCGACTTTTTTGGTGCCGGCCACGCCGGGGAGGAGCTGGAGTTTCTTTTCGAGAACCTCCGCGTGCTGGCGCAATTCTAGTTCGGAGATATTGCTGTCGCCGTTAATCCCGACTTCAAAAACCGGAAAGATCTCCGATTTTAGTTCGGTGACCAGCGGTTTGCTGGTGACTTCTGCCGGTAGGTTGGAAACCCGGTCGACTGCTTTGTAGACATCCCTCTTTACCTCTTCAATATCTGAGGCATACGGATCGATCTCGACAAAAACCGTAGAAAAGTTTTCGGCCGAAAAAGAATCCATAGCCGAAATGCCGGAAATTTTCTGCAGCTCTTCTTCGATCGGGATTGTGACATTGATCTCCACATCTTCCGGCGCGGCCCCCGGATAGATGGTGGCTACGAACATCATTTTGAAATCGACATTGGGGATGCTGTCGCGTTTCAGATTAAAGAATGAGAGGGAGCCGGCCACCAGGACGAGGACCAGGAACAAGTTGACCAGCTTCGGATGCTCAATAAAAAATTTAAAGAAGTTCCTCATAGTTTCAATACCTCTTGGTATTCGACCAGATAACGGTCGGTTAGTGACTTAATCTGACGGACGAGGGCGGCCTGATTAAACTTGGTCTCCGACAAAGAGCTTTCTGCCGCCAGGAGGCTGTCTTCGGCTTGGAGAATAAAAAAGATCGAACTGCGCCCCTGACGATATTTAGTTTGTTCTAATTCCAGGTTTTTGGTTGCCAGGGTGACACTCTCTTGCTGCAAGGTTATCATCTTTTCTACAGAGGCAAGATTAGAGTACAAAGCTTCAAGGGCGATCTTGGCATTTAGCAGTATATTTTCTCTCTCTTTGAGCGCTTTGGCGTAATCGGCCTCGGCTTTTTTCTTGTTGGATTCGTTGGCCGCATTGGCCAGGCCGCGGCTGGCGCTGACACTTAGAGTGTATTGGCTGTATTCACCGATTCGGCTAAGGCTGTCGGTAAAGCCATAAGTAAAAGCGCTCGGTTTGGCTTCTAGGACTAAATTTACTTCGGGTAATAAGGCGTTTGTTTGTGTCTCCAGGCCGGTTTTTTGCAAAGCGACCAGGATTTCGGTTGCTTTATTCAAGTTAGAGCTTTGTTCCAAATATTGAAGGCCCTCTTCTTCAGTCGGCAGGTTAATCCGGCATGAAAAATCTTCTGGCGAAAGATCGGCGGAAAGGTTGTTGATCATCAATTTGATCCTGGCGGTCTGTGCTGCGTCGGCCATTTTCGCCCCTTCCAACATTATTTCATAAGCGTTCAGTTTTTGCTTTAATTGGACAAGGTCCGATTCCTCGGACAAACCATACCTTTCCTGTTTTTCAACTTGAGAGACCTGATCATTTACTTTGTTAACTTTGCTCTGATAGGTGGCAACATTTGCTCTGGTCTGCTGCCAGCCGCAGTAATCTTGGTCGAGAGTGACAATAAAATTTTCCCAGTCTTCGCCGAGATTGATACTGGCCAGTTCTAAAGAGTAGGCCGACATTTTTAACGCGTTCTTGGTCGCCAGACCGAAAGCATTTTTCATCAGCGGTTGAACAAGCGCAATGGAGACGTTGGAGTTATAGTAAGGGGAGGAGGGGAAAAAGCTCAGGGTTCCCAGCCCCGGGATCGTTACTGCCGGAAAATCTGCGTTGATCCGCGTGTTGTTATGGGTGATCTGGAGCGCGGTGCCGGTTTTGGCAAAATATTTTTCCACTCCAACTGAATAACCGAGTGTCTGCTGATAAGTTGCATTGAAGCCCGAATCTGGAGAGTTGCTGGCACCGGAAGCGAAGCCCGAGGAGATCAGGTTCCAATCTTCTAACGATTGGGTGTTGTTGTATTCTGCCAGAGCCGATAGATACGCTTGGGTCGAGATCTGATATTGCGGATTGTTTTTGATTGCCGAGTTGATAAAATCATCACGACTTAGTACCTCTGCTGTGGCGGGAAAGCTTTGGCCGAGAATGAGACCGATAATAAATACAATGACCGATACTTTTTTCATGAAGATATAATGATATAATAAAAAAGAGGTGATTTCAAATGGAGGAAAAAAAGATACCGATTGAGATGGAGGCCGCGATTGCCGGTGGTGTTTATAGTAATCTGACCATTATTTCTCACAGTGACAACGAATTTATTTTCGATTTTATCCTGGCTCATCCGCCCAAGGGGAAGGTCAACGCCCGGGTGATATTGTCACCGTCCCATGCCAAACGGCTTATGACCGCATTGCAGAACAACGTTGCATTATTTGAAAAGAAGTTTGGTCCGATCAAAGCAGCGACCGAGCCGCCGCAAATTGGGATACAGTTTTCTAATAATTAGCTGACGGGGTCCGTCGGAGCTTTTTCTTTTCTGATTGTTGTTTCTTAAGTCCGAGTATTTTCTCTTTGGCTCGCCTGGAGCGTCTCCGTTTCTGACGTCTAATCTTTTCGGTCTCCTGGCGGCGCTTTGATTTAATTCCTAGTATCTTTTCATTGATCTTCTCTTCCAGGAGTTTCCAGGCGATCTTGCGATTGACGGCTTGTGATCGGTCGCGACTGACTTTGACCTCGATCCCGGTCGGCAGATGTTTTAAATAAACACAGGTCGAGGTCTTATTGACGTTCTGTCCCCCCGGTCCCCCGGAGCGGATAAACTTTTCGATCACTTCATTCTTATTCAGTTGCATCGTAGATACTATTATACTATAATTTGAACAAGTCTAGAGAGGGGGAGTTTTGTAATGCGTAAGTTCTTGATTTTGTTGGTAATTATCGGTATTGCGGGGGCTTCTTTTGCCGCCGATCTCAAATTAAAAGATGTCAAAGACGATCATTGGGCGGCTACTGCTGTTTACGATCTAGTCAGAATGGGTGTAACTAAGGGTTATCCGGACGGAACTTTTCGTGGAACCAAACCAATTACTCGTTATGAAACTGCGATCTTTTTGGCAAAACTAGCCGAAGCGATAGGGGCCGATGACCTGAAAGCCGATATCAAAGCGCTCAAAGATGATGTGGCCGCCATGAAAGGGCCAGGTGGGAGTGGGGCGGTCTCCGGCAGTTATCAGGGGACTTGGCAATTTGGTAATATCTTGGCCGAGGGGACGCGTGGTGGAGTCGCCAGCTATCGCTTAAAATTATCGACCAGCCGAGATTTGGGGAACGACGCCAACGTAGCTGTTAATCTGGATACTATGAGTTACGGCTTTTTTGACGATGGATCAACAACAACCGGTGATGTCTTAGCTACCAAATTGTTCGATATTGAATCAAATTTTAAACTTAACTTAGCTGAATTTGGCCTGGCCAATCCTTTGGCCCTTAAGGTCACTTATGGTCCCGGAGCACAACAGTATACAACTGATGCGACCGGTGGAGTTCTCCCCAGTGCTGTCGGCTTAACTTATTCTCGTCCGGACACAGGGATCGAAGCGGCCACCTCATTATTTGGGCTGGATGTTGTGGGTGGATATTCAGCGGTTGCCATTAGCAGCACCGGACGAATCCAGACCAGTAAAATTGCCGGTAGTCTCGGTTATGGTTTTGCCGATCTCCCATTGATCAATAAATTGGATATGGTTGCTAAAGGGAGCTATATTTCCAGCGGCATTTATTCTTCGACCAACCGTGATATGCGGGGCGAAATCGCTTTCACTGCTCCTATTGGCAACAAAGTATCTGCTTCAGGGGTAATCGGACTCGGTGGCAGCGGTAGCAGTACGATGATGGTAGCTGGTGATGTTAAGATTGATGATATCTGGGAGACCGGGACGGTGGCAAAAATTAATGTGGCTAAGGTCGGTTCCGAATTTATTAATTCTAACTTTGCTTCGGAAGAGTTTGATTATGCCGGCTTAGATAATTTTAGCCGTCCGCTGACAAACGGGACGGTCAACTTGGGTGGTGAAGTCGTTCAAAATGTTTCCAACGACGTCAAACTTATAGGTAAAGGTGATCTGCGCTTAGGGAGTGATTATTCCTATAACTCAACCAGTGGTCGTTTAACCGCCGAAGGTGGAATTTCATATAATGTAGCGCCCAACGCAACGTTGGATGCTCTCTATCGTTTGCACCAGGACAAAGGGACCGGCGATACTTCCGACGTGGCTGCTTTGGGCTTAATGTACAATTTCTAACGTCATTCGTTATAAATCACTCGATTCCACTAATGACGAGGCTAAACGTCTAATATCCTCTGATAATCCACCCGAATGGACAATTATTGTCGCCGATTCGCAGACCAAGGGGAGGGGGAAGCCGGGAGCTGGCTGGTATTCGCCGGCCGAAGTTGGGTTATATCTCTCCATAATTATTAAACCAGACAAAGCACCCCAGGATTTAATACCCGTCACAAAAAAAGTTGCGGAAGCTGTAGTTGTAACCCTGGCAACTCTAGCAACCCTGGCAACCCCGGCAACAATAAAATTACCCAACGATGTCTTAATCAGTGGCAAAAAGGTTTGCGGCATCTTGTTGGAAAGAGTGGTTTCCGGGCATTTGATAATTGGGATCGGTCTGAATGTTAACAATCAGCCCGGTTCTTTTCCTGCCGAATTAAAAGATTCCGCCACTTCACTCTCGATCGAGGCTAGTCAGATATTTGACCGCGAAGAGGTGTTGCAGGAAATGCTGCGGCAGGTTAAAATAGTCTTATGAAAATATTATCACGAAGCATCAGAGGCGCAACCACTGTTAACAAAGATGATAAGTCGGAAATTCTGGCTGCGACCAAAGAGTTGTTATCGGAAATTGTTAAAACCAATCAAATCAAGATCGATGACATATCCTCAATAATCTTTACCGTGACCGACGATTTAACAGCCGCCTTTCCGGCCGAAGCGGCGCGTGAACTCGGCTGGAATGACACACCCTTACTTTGCTCAAAAGAAATTTCTGTCCCCGGGAGCCTTGGCAAATGTATCCGAGTTTTGTTAACTGTGAATACCGACAAATCTCCTCAGGAGATCAAACATCTTTACCTCAAAGAGGCTGTTGCGTTAAGGAAGTAATCAATTCTTCCAGTCCCTGCTTCTGCAGCGCGGAGATCTTTATTGCCGGTTGATATTTGATTAATAGTTCGTCATTAAACTTTTCGGTCAGCAAGTCTATCTTATTGAATACCGTGATCATCGGTTTGGCCGCGCAATTTAGTTCTTCCAAAACCCTGTAGACGGCGTCAATCTGGGCCTCAAAAAATGGGTTGGATGCATCTACTACGTGGAGTAACAAACTGGCTTCAGTCACCTCTTCGAGTGTCGAGCGAAAAGCCACCACCAGATCGTGAGGTAATTTTTGGATAAAGCCGACGGTGTCGGTAAACAAGACTGTCTCGCCGTGCGGCAGATATTTTCTTCTGGTGGTCGGGGCGAGGGTGGCAAAAAGTTTGTCCTCGACATGGGCATCCGATTTCGTCAGGGCGTTCAATAATGTCGATTTACCCGAATTGGTGTAGCCGACCAAGGAGATGATCCTGATCCGCTCTCTCCGCCGTTTTTCACGTCGTAAATAGCGGTCTCTGGCGACTTTTTCAATCTCTTTTTTTAACAGAGTGATCCGTTTTTTGATTATTCGTTTATCGGTCTCCAGCTGTTGTTCGCCGGAATCACGCATCCCAAAACCCCCACGCTGGCGGTTCAAATGGCCCCACAAGCCGCGTAAGCGGGGGAGTTGATAATGTAACTTAGCCAATTCTACCTGAAGTTTTCCTTCACTACTCAAGGCGTGCAAGCTAAAAATGTCGATAATCAGAGCGGCTCGGTCGATGACCATCGCTTTCTCGGTCATCGCTTCTTCGATATTTCGTTCCTGGGCCGGGGTCAGCTCCGAGTCAAAAATGATCTTGTCCGGTTTCAGCGTATCAACTAACATTTTTAACTCTTCTAGTTTTCCTTCGCCAAGATAGGTGCCGCGGTCGGCGCGGGGCCTCTTTTGGGTCAGTTCACCGATCACGATGATGCCGGCAGTGTCAGCCAAACGTTTTAATTCGGCCATCGATTCTGCCAGCGGCAGAGAAAAGTTTTCGTTGGTTTCCAACCCCACCAGGATAGCGGTTTCCGGCTTAAAAAGTTCGTGTCCCATAATCAATTATAACACGAGGGGGACAAAGCCGCTGTTTTTCTAATAGCGTATTTGAGCATTCTTTTTCCGATTGCTACCTTGTCTATTGAGGGGAGATGGCCGACATATTCCTTAAGCCTTTTTCTGGCAAATTGATTTTGCAGCAGACTGTAAAGATCGAGGCCCGACCAGCTCCGCTCGAGTGTAACCGTCACTTCCTGGCCGGTATACCAAGCTGTCTCCTGCCAGGGGAGAAAATCACGTTTGGAAAGCCTATGTCCATCCCATTCTGCGGTTGCCAGGCGAAGGGCGAGCCACGGATGGGCCAGGGTTATCGCGTCAAGGATATAATCATAATGCCAGACCAGCGGATCTGCAAATTCCGGCAGCTCCGGTTTCGGTGTGGCAACTTTTATTTTGACCATTCTCAAATCGGGCAGACCTTGCATCAGAGCGGTCCGTACATCCCGGTCACTGATCTGTTTTTTTCTGACCAGGGCCTGGCTAAGCAGTTTTGCCGGAACAGGGCCGATCTCTCTGGCCAGTAAGCCTTGCTGGTTGACCGAAACCATCTCTTCGGCAGCAATCCTGACGCGGATATGGTTGGCGGCCAAAAGGGGATCAAAAAATTCTTCATGCAATGCCCGATAACCATTAAGTTTTGGATTAGCCACAAAATTACGACTCCTTTCGGGCAGGGATTGAAAGGCGGTTGAGAGTGCTTTTCGTGCTTCAAAACAATCACTTTCTGAAGAGACGGTGATATCAAAACTGACGATGTCACGCAAAGACGGTTTCTGGCCGGAACTTTCAGAGGGGACTCCGGTTAGTTTGTAAAAATCTCCGGCTAAAGTATCAAATGCGGCCTCCTGAATAACATTGATATCCTGGTCGAATTCGTCTTCAGGGATGAATTTTTCTTTTGTCGGAAAATAAAAGCGCATCTTTTGAGACACCCCTTTGGTTTTCCGGGCCTTGAGAAAAAGCTCGTAAGGGGTTTTGTATGAAATGGTGACTGTGGCGGAGATTCCTGCCTGGGAAAGTGTCCTTTCAATATTTTTCCGGGCTTGAACAATAAGCTCCCGTGATTTCTCATTAAGAACAGCATTTATTTTTTGTTGGTGTTGATTATAAACACCCGGTCGCTGTGTTCGCATTGCCAGGTTAGCAACTTGTAAGGCCGGTTTTTGCGCCCCGACAGAGGCAACGGTTAAGGGGTAGAGAAGTTCGTCGACAAAACGGAAATGTAGATATTGGCTTAAGGGGGGCAGATCGGCGCAGGTCATGAAATAGTCCTGAGTATCTCCGAGTTTAATGTAATCAACTTCTGGGTAATCAGGTGTTTTTTCGATCAGAAAAGGTTCGTAACTATCAGCTTGCTTGAGTTTTGTCTCCCAATTACTATTTTTTAAATTTGATAGGATCTCAACGATTTCTGCAACTCTTTGGCCAAAAACTCTGGCGATATCTTCTTTCGTTAACTTTGTGTCTTCGATCGTATCATGCAGCCAGGTCGCCAGATATCCGTCGAGACCGATGTATGGTTTGTCCGACTCGTTTAGCCATTCCAAGATTCTAACCATGTGCCAGGCGTAAAGTTCGCCCGATTTTCTAAGTTTCGGCCGGCCGTAGTTTTGTTTGTCCTGATTAAATTCCAGGTGACTGCGCAAAGCCAGCGCTGTGGCCGCGTACATTTAGAGCTTTTTCTTTTAAGTCTTGAGTACCTTGCCAGCCACAGTTTTTGCAATAGCTTTTAAAGTGGCAAAATTACAGCGTTGGTGCGGCTGGCCGAGCAGCTCCCGGTTCAGCACGAGAGCGCGGTTTTGTTTAGGTAGAGGTATTAAGGCAATTTGGCTCATGGAGATCAAACACAAAATTCCTTTTCTAAAAACTGATAAAAGTTCTCTTTTCTTGGGATTTTATGATCAGCGCCGGCCTCCATCATGGCTCTTTGGGAATCTTCTTTCGCCGAGTTTGCCAATATGTAACCGCTATATCCGTTTTCTCTTAAATAAGAAACTACTTCATCTCCTCGGATTACCGGCATTTCGCCATCGCAAATGATCAGATCAAAATTACCATTAAGCAGGCCGAATAATAGGTCTTCTCGGCTTAAATTATTGGCGTCAAAATCTGTCGGCTCGAATCCTTTCATTTTCAACATTATAGTAGCGATCTCAAGAAGATCGGCATAGTCGTCAACTACTGCCACCCGCAGGATTTGTTCCGGCCTGCCTGCTTTCCTGTACATGGCGTGCACAGCTTTTCCGGGGTTTGCCGTTGTCACGGGTCCGGATATCTGTTGTGGTCCGATTTTTGGTCCAACCGGGATAATACTCATATTGTTCCTCCTTGTCTGTATATTATTTCGATACATATATAGTGAAATTTCAGTTTTATTGTGTCGATATATAACTATGCCAACCCCTATTAGAAATTATTTTTGGGCCAGTGTGGTTCCCAAAGTTAGTGCAAAATTGAAAGAACGGATGCAGGTCATGAATCTGCGAATTATGGTTGTTGACGACAATATTCATTTTCTTAAAACCGCGGCAAGACAATTGCGGGCTGCCGGTTTCCGCAATGTTCAGACTTGCAGTTCGCCGGAGGAGGCTCTCTCTGCTTATCCTCATTATCGTCCGGATATTGTAATTTCTGACGTTTCAATGCCTAATATTTCCGGAGATCAACTAGTTGGTGATATGGTCCGTCTAAATCCCGGTAAAATGCCTCGTTTTGTTTTTTGTAGCGGATTGCCGCCAAGCGAAAAAGTTTTGGCAGTTATGGATAAACATATGGTGAGTTTTGCGCAAAAAGGAGATGACGGGGTGTTGAAGCTGACAGCGTTAGTAGGTAAAGAAATTATTCAAGCGAAACAACCTAAAATTCATAAGAGCTTGGATCTGGGGGAAGTGGATAGAGTGCCTTATTTGTCTTCTGCTTATCATTCTTTTATGGGACGAATAGTCCATAAATTCAATAATGTCTTAACTTATGTTCCAAGCAATCTCGAATATTTGGCTGAGGAGGTTCAGGCCTTTCAGGAAGCTGGAGATCAAACGCTCTCTTCGGAATTACAGACTCTTTTAAAGGAAACAACGGATGGGTTGGCCCGTTTAAGATTAATGATAGAGTCGGTCAAGGAGTTCGGACTGATCAAAGAATTGGATCATACGGTCTTGGAACAGCCAATATTTGGATTAATGGACGAAGATCCGATGGGGAGTTGGCTGGTTGCTTTGACGGTTGGAAATGAACAGCGTTTTCGCGGTCTGCAAATGCTGACCGATCATTATTTTGCCGGGCTAGAGGAGATTATGTCCACTCTGTCTACTCTCGAGCAGATGATTTCCAGAGCGGCCTCCGATATTAATGATTGGCAGAGCATTCAGACTCTGGCTAATGATACTTTTTCTCGATTTTTTATCTTAAATAGTGCAGTTACTCTGACCCAAAGAGGTGAGAGTAATCGGGATGTTATCGATTGGAAAAATTATTATGACCATGCTGAGCTTCAAGCCTCTTATCCCCTTCCTGGAATTGTCTAACCACATATGCTATAATGACTTCCTGACAGGGTAGCCCAGCACTTTCTAGTTGAAAAAAATGAGTAAGAAAGTGTTGGAGGGGGAGGAAGTTCACTTAGATGAAGTTTTCCCAGCTGGTTGCTCCGACACTTCGGGAGGATCCGACAGAGGCCGAGGTTCTATCCCACAAACTTTTACTCCGCGCAGGTTTTATTCGCAAACTTGCTGCCGGTATCTACACATACCTACCACTTGGCCATCGAGTTTTACGCAACGTTATCACTATTATTCGAGATGAGATGAATCGTGCCGGAGCCCAGGAGATCTTTATGCCCGCGCTGCAACCGGCCGAATTGTGGCAGGAGACCGGACGCTGGGGAGTATACGGTAAAGAATTATTCCGCATTCAAGACCGCCATGAGCGGGACTTTTGTCTCGGCCCAACCCACGAAGAAGTTGTTACCGACCTGGTCCGAAATAATGTCAGATCGTACAAGAATCTGCCTATCAATCTCTACCAAATCCAAACAAAATTTCGTGATGAGATCCGCCCCCGCTTTGGACTGATGCGGGGCCGCGAATTTATGATGAAAGATTCATATTCGTTCCATACCTGTGAAGAATCACTCGATCAAGAATACAAAAACATGTACGACACCTATTGTCGAATATTTGATCGGATGGGATTGAAATATCGAGTGGTCAATGCTGATTCCGGGGCGATCGGGGGAGGGTATTCGCAGGAATTCATGGTTTTGGCCGATACCGGAGAAGAAGAGTTATTCTACTGTGATAAATGTGATTTCGCGTCGAGTCGTGATGCTGCCGGAGTGGGCAAATTCAATTTTAAAGAAGCAGCCCCTCGTGAAGCTGAGGCGATTAAAGAAGTCCATACCCCAAATGCTAAAACGATTGAACAAGTTGCCTCTTTCTTAAAATTAAAACCTGGCAAGATGATTAAGACTTTGATTTATGAAACCGATCAAGGTCTTGTTGCTGCTTTGGTTCGTGGCGATCATGCGATCAATGAAGTTAAACTGAAGAAACTTTTGGGGGTCAAAGATCTGACCTTAGGGACATCAAAAGTAATTGAGAAAGTGACTAATGCCCCAGTCGGGTTTGCCGGACCGGTCGGGTTAAAAGGCTTAAAGATCGTTGCTGATACATTGGTCACCAAGGTTTCTGCCGGGGCGACCGGTGCGAATAAGCAAGATTACCACTTGATAAATGTTGAGTATGGACGAGATTACAAGGCTGATCTGGTCGGCGATATTCGTTATGCGCTAAAAGGGGATCCGTGCCCGAAATGCGATAACGGAAAATATAAGGTTCAGCGTGGGATCGAAGTTGGCCATATTTTTAAACTCGGGACGAAATATTCTGCAGCTATGAAATGTGTTTTTGTCGATGAGAACAATAAAGAACAGACGATGTTGATGGGGTGCTACGGGATTGGGGTTAGTCGGACCGCTCAAGCTTCGGTCGAACAAAATAACGACAAAGACGGAATCATCTGGCCCCTTGGCTTGGCCCCTTTTAAAGTGGCGATTATCCCTGTTAATGCCGAAGAACACGATCAATTATCTGTCGCCGAAGAGCTCTATAAATCGTTGGACGGTGTTTTCTGCTGTCGCTCCGATGATGTCTTGCTCGACGATCGGGCCGAAAGGGTCGGAGTGAAATTGAACGATATCGACCTGATTGGGATTCCGATCAAGATCATTGTCGGCCCCAAGGGTTTGAAAGAGGGGAAAGTGGAAGTGAAGATGAGAGATTCCGGGCAGACAGAATTAGTCTTAAAAGAGAAGGTTGTCGATTATCTCAAAAATTTATTGGGAAGGGAGCAATAACTATGTGTGGAATTTTTGCGATCTCGGCTCAGAAAGACCAAAATATTATTGATGACTTGTTCCTGGGGACCTTTTACTTACAGCATCGGGGCCAGAAATATTGTGGGTTGTCTACTTTTGATGGCGAGGGTCTGAAAATTAGGACACATCGTGGTCTAGTCAGGGCCACTTTTACCGAGGATCTTGGCGGGATGCAGGGATATATGGGAATCGGCCACACTTCTTTGAGCGATCGCCAGCCGATCAAACTCGATTCCCGCATGGGTGAGTTCACAATCTGTTTTGAAGGGAATATTGTTAATCGTGAAGAATTAATCAAAGAGCTCAAAGATAAAGGGCATTCATTTTATACCGATTCCGATATTGAAGTAATCGCCAAATTGATTGCTCAAGGGGACAATTTTGTTGACGGAATCGAACAGATGGCCAAGAAAATACGCGGGGCATATGCTTTGGTTTTATTGTCCAAAGGGAAGATCTTTGCTGCTCGCTGTAAATATGCCTTCCGTCCGATGATCATCGGCCAACGAAATGGGGCGGTTGTTGTAACATCCGAATCGTGCACTTTTGTTAATCTCGGCTTTGATATCCTGCGTGATGTTAAACCGGGTGAGATATTGGAAATTGAAGATGGGAAGATTGAGACGAAAAAAATCATTGAGGCCCCGTTTACCCAGTATTGTTCTTTTGAATGGATATATACGGCCAATGTTGCTTCAACTATCGATGGATTATCGGTTGATATCGCTCGCAGAAATATGGGGGCTGCTCTAGCCCGACGCTATCCGGTGGAGGCCGATATTGTCGCGGCGGTGCCGAATTCTGGAATCGGCCATGCGATCGGTTGTTCGCAGGAGTCTAAAATACCTTTTGACAATGTGTTTATTAAATATGATTATGCCAGCCGTAGTTATACCCAGCCGACCCAGGCCGAACGTGATCGGGAGGCCAAGATTAAGTTAGTTCCTGTTCCGGCCAAGATCAAAGATCGCCGGGTTATTATTTGTGACGATTCCATCGTCCGCGGAACTCAGATGAAGAATGATCTGGTTGTTAAATTGAGAAAGAACGGGGTCAAAGAGATACATGCGCGGGTCGCGTGTCCCCCGCTAAAGGCTCCCTGTATGTATGGCGTGGCTACCAGATCAAAAAAAGAGCTGGCGGCTCATAATAAAACTGTTGAAGAGATTAAGAAATATATCGAAGTTGATAGCCTCGGTTACAATACGATTGAGGATTTAGGAGCGGCGATAGGCAAGCCATTAGACCAGCTCTGCCTCTCCTGTTGGACAGATGTATACAGAGTCTAAACTAAAAGATCATTGCGGTGTCTTTGGCGTCTATAATTTTGAACCGGATTCTCCGGCGAAGTCTGTTTACTATGGTTTATTTGCCTTGCAGCATCGTGGCCAGGAATCGACCGGCATTGCCGCCAGCGATGGGGAGGAGATCAGGTGTGTCAAAGGAATGGGGTTGGTCAATCAGGTCTTTAATGAAAAATCCTTTGTCGAATTGAGGGGACATATTGCGATGGGGCATGTCCGTTATTCCACGACCGGGTCCTCAGTTATAGAAAATGCCCAGCCGATTGTGATCGATACCCGATACGGTAAAATTGCTTTGGCACACAATGGCAATTTGATAAATGCAGACACACTGCGGAACGATCTCAAAGCAAAAGGGATAAGTTTTGTCGGCAGCAGTGATTCCGAAGTAATTGCCTCGATGATCGCCACATCCAAACAAGAAGATTTTGATGAAGCATTGATCGACACATTAAAAAAGTGTCGCGGCGCCTTTTCTCTTGTCCTGATGACCAAGGATAAATTGATCGCTGTGCGTGATCCGCACGGTATCAGGCCTTTATGCATCGGTAAGCTGGAGAAAGCTTTGGTTGTTTCGTCAGAAACCTGCGGTCTGGACATACTTGGAGCGCAATTTGTTCGTGAAGTGGCAAATGGTGAAATGGTGATTATCGATAACAATGGTCTGCGTTCCCGAACCTGGCAGATGGGGGAGCGTGAGGCAGGCTGTGTTTTTGAATATATATATTTTGCCCGGCCCGACAGTGTTATCGCCGGTAGGAATGTTTATGAAGCAAGATTCCATATGGGTAAGTATTTGGCCAAGGAGCATCCGGTTGAAGCCGATATGGTGATGGCTGTGCCGGAGTCGGGTGTTCCGGCAGCCATGGGCTACGCGGCCGAATCGAAGATCCCTTACGAAGAAGGGCTGATTAAGAACCGTTATGTCGGCCGTACCTTTATTCAACCGAGCCAGGAGATTCGGGATCTGGGTGTCCGTTTAAAGCTTAATCCGATTCGTGACGCTGTGCGCGGCAAGAAAGTTATAATTATCGACGATTCAATTATCAGGGGGACAACTTCTCGCAAGATTATTAGTTTGATAAGAGAGGCTGGGGCCAGGGAGGTCCATATGCGTGTCTCTTCTCCCCCCAATATGAATCCGTGTTTCTATGGTATAGATACTGCGACCAGAGCTGAGCTGATCGCGGCCAATCTGTCTATCGAGGGGATAAGAAAGTATCTGGGCGCAGATTCTCTCGGTTATTTGAGTCTCAAACATCTGATCAAGTCTATAAGTTTACCGGCAAAAAGTTTGTGTCTGGCTTGTTTAAATGGTGAATATCCGGTCACGATTCCCGAAAAATTGCAAAGTCTCAAGTTATTATTCAGATAAACTGGGGGGTGAGGTAAATGGTTGAAAACGGTTATCCAAAATGTGTGAAATGTGGCAAAGGGACACTGGTTCCACTGTCCGATTTTTCCAATAATTCCGTCGCTATTCGCTATAAGGCTTGGGCTTGTACCAACCGTGACTGCCGCGAATTTGTTGTTTTGCGCGGGGGCGATGTTTATTATGGTACAGCTACTGCCGATGCTGCCAGATAGTATTTATTAGGAGGAAAAATGATTACTTATAAACAGGCTGGGGTTGATATTGCCGCGGGGGATGAAGTTATTCGGCGGATAAAAAAATATGCCAAGAAGATCGGCTTTTTTGCCGGTTTCTATTCACTGGGCAAAACCAGTATAGTCGCTGCTGCCGATGGGGTAGGGACAAAACTCAAAATTGCTTTCCACATGAATAAACATGATACGGTCGGGATCGATTTGGTGGCGATGAACGTTAATGATCTGGTTACTACCGGTGCGAAACCGATATTCTTTCTCGATTATATCGGAGCGCACAAAGTTCATCCGCCGACTATTGAGAAGCTAATTAAAGGGGTTGCCAACGGCTGCAAACAGGCCGGCTGTGAGTTACTTGGTGGTGAAACCGCTGAATTGTCTGACATGTACTTCCCCGGCGAATACGACCTGGCTGGGTTTGCTGTCGGTTTGGTTGACAAAAAGAATGTCATCGATGGGCGCAAAGTTAGACCAGGGGACAAAATTATCGGTCTGGCCTCCTCCGGGTTGCATAGCAACGGATATACTCTGGCGCGGAAAGTTTTGATCGAACAGGGGAAACTGGATATTAAGGAGAAGTCGGAGGAGTTGGGAAAGAAATTGGGCGAGGAGTTGTTGATCCCGACCAAGATTTATGTCAAAACAATTTTGAAGCTGATCAAGCGCTTCAATGTTAAGGCGATTGCACATATAACTGGCGGCGGTATTCCTGAAAATCTGGCCAGAGTCCTCCCGATGCGGGCGCAGGCCATTATCGATCTTAATAGCTGGACAGTCCCGTTGATTTTTCGACTCATTCAGCGTAAAGGGAAGATCGACCAGAGTGAAATGTTTCATGCTTTTAACATGGGGATTGGGATGATCATTATTGTCGAAGCCAAGCAGGCCGATAAAGTGATGAAATTCCTGAAAAAAGAAAAAGAAAAGGCTTATGTTATCGGTGACGTAGGCAAGGGGAAGCGGGAAGTAATTATTATTTAGTTGCTGGGGTTGCCAGAGTTGCCAGGGTTGCTAAGGTTGCGAAAAAATATTATGCTGAATATTGGCGTTCTGATTTCTGGAAAGGGGAGTAATCTTCAGGCGATAATCGATGCGTCTGAACAAGGTGAAATTCCGGCTAAAGTTGTTTTAGTAATCTCCAACAAAGCGGATGCTTACGGCTTGGAACGGGCCAAGAAGCATAATATTCCTACGGCAGTTCTCAAAGATGAATCGGAGATGCTCAAGGCGCTAAAAGCGGCGGAGGTCGGCTTGGTTTGTCTGGCCGGTTACATGAAAATTGTCGGTAAAACTTTGCTCGACGAGTACGAAGGGAAAATGATTAACATCCACCCCTCGCTGCTGCCCAAATTCCCAGGGCTGCACGCACAGAGACAGGCACTGGCGGCCGGAGCCAAAGAATCCGGGGCGACCGTCCACTTTGTAGATGCCGGTTGCGACACCGGGCCGATTATTATACAATCAGTTGTCCCTGTTTTTGAAAGCGATACAGAAGAGACTTTGTCTGCCCGTATTTTAGAGCAGGAACACAAAATTTATCCTCAGGCGATCAAGTTGTTTTCAATGGGGAAATTAAAAATTGAAGGGAGCCGAGTGAAAAAAATATGAAATACAAACCGAAAACCAAAATCCAAACAAACAAGAAATATGCCCTATTATCTGTCTCTGACAAAAAAGGCCTGGATAAATTTGCTAAAGGCTTAAAAAAGATCGGCTTTGAGATTATCTCTTCCGGCGGGACAGCCAAGTTTTTGCGCAAAAAAGGGGTCAAGGTTACCGAAGTCTCCAAGCTGACCAAGTATCCTCATATGTTGGATGGCCGGGTCAAAACATTGCATCCTGTTATTCACGGAGCGATTCTGGCCGATCAAAACAATCCGGCCCACTTAAAGGAATTGGCGAAGTTTGGAATCAATCCTTTTACTTTGGTTGTCTGTAATTTGTATCCTTTTGAACATGTGATCAGCAAATCTAAATTCACTCACGCCGAAGCGATCGAAAATATCGATATCGGCGGCCCTTGTATGGTGAGAGCCGCTGCCAAAAATCATAATAGTGTCGGCATCGTTGTCGACCCGACAGATTATTTGGGAGTGTTGGATGAATTAAAAAATAATAATTGTGTGCTCCGGCAGGAGATCAGAGAAAAGCTCGCTCTAAAAGCATTTATGCATACCCGTTATTACGATTCAATTATTGTTAAATATCTCACCGCCCAGTATCAGGGCGAAGAAGAGTTTCCGCCGGAGACCGAAATATTCCTGGAGAAGATTCAGAATCTTCGTTACGGGGAAAATCCGCACCAAAAGGCCGCCTTTTATCGGGAGGTTGGGATCGCCGAAGATGCCTTAGGTTCGCAGATAACCAAAGGGAAACAATTACATGGCAAAGAGTTGTCTTTCAATAATATTGTCGACATGGATGCCGCCTGGTCGGCGGTCAATTATTTTGCCGACCCTACTGTGGTAATTGTTAAACATACCAATCCGTGTGGGGTGGCCAAAGGCAAAACGATGAAAGAGGCTTACATGAGGGCTTTAGAGTGCGATCCTGTTTCTGCTTTTGGCGGGATAGTGGCGGCTAATCAGCGGATCGATGAAGAGACGGCGGCTGAAATTGCCAAATTGTTTGTGGAGATCGTTATTGCCCCAGCTTATACCCCCAATGCCTTAACGATGTTAAAGGAAAAGAAAAATCTCCGGATCATGGAGATGGCCGAAAAGAATAGTAATAGGGCATTTACCGGCATGGATTATAAGCGGGTCAGTGGCGGCTTGTTGGTTCAGGAGCCTGATACTGCGCAGCTGGCTGTCAACGAGGTCAAAGTTGTAACCAATAAACAACCGAATCTGGGAGAGATGGAAGATTTGTTTTTTGCCTGGGGAGTTGCCAAGCATGTTAAGTCAAACGCGATCGTCCTGATTAAGAATGGTCAGGCAATCGGAGTCGGAGCAGGGCAGATGAGCCGGATCGATGCTGCTCACCTGGCTGTAAAACGGAGTCGCAAACCGGTTAAAGGGGCTGTTTTGGCTTCTGATGCTTTCTTTCCCTTTCCCGATGTTGTAGAATTTGCAGGAGAACATGGAATCACGGCTATTGTTCAGCCTGGCGGTTCCAAACGTGATCAGGAATCGATTGACAAGGCGAATGAGCTTGGGATCGCGATGATCTTTACCGGACGCAGACACTTTAAACACTAGGGGGGAGTTATGAAACGTTTATTGATCGGGTTAATGGTTCTTGGTCTCTTAGTCTCTGTGGTGAAGGCCGAAGATATTCCTGTTGCTTCTTCTGATCAAGCTAATTTTGAGTCGAGTATCGGCGGGTTAGATATCGGTTATATTCGAGTAGGGACGGCTGAGATAATAAACTTGGCTTGGCATCCCGATTTTAAGTTCGGGCCTTGGGGGTTGGGGGCCGATATCAATGCCTCTTTAGGTGAACAAAATCCGAGCGGTTACGAGAACTATGTTCTCCGCTATGTCGAATATGATAATGGGAAGATGGGGCTCCGTTACGGGGTGATCCAGGGATTAACCTGGGGACATGGTCTCTTAATGGAGGATTATTCTACCTGGGTGAGCGGTTCGGTCTTATTGAACAATGAACAGCTGGCCTGGTTAGGTTACTATAGTTTTGATGACTACACTATTCGGGCTTTGTCGGCCAAGACAGGCGTTTACGGAGTGCGGGTCGAGGAAAAAATTAATCCGTTGCTGACCCTTGGTCAGTCATATATTACTGATGGTGATGGGGTTCTATTACCGGGAACAACTCGGACACAAACAGAGACTGGGATCGGTGTCGATGCGACCACTCCATTTATGGGGATGACCGGCTATGCCGAATATGCGATGTTGATGAATCGGGGTGGTGGTCTTGATGTCGGCTTAAAGTGGGCGCAAGATTTTGGGATTGCCGGCGCGAGTTTTGCCGCCGGTTATCGAATGCTCGATGCTAAATTTGTTCCCGGGTATTTTAATTCTGACTACGAATTTAACCCGATCGATCTGAATTCAGTCGAAGCTACTGGAAATAATAAGAACGGTTACACCATTAAGCTTGGCTTGCAGGCAGTCGGGATGGCCGCTTTAAATATTCGTTATGAGAACTACAACGAGAGTGAAGCCGCCGTTTATGGAGATCTATACGCCAAACTGCCGCCCGATCTAGAGGTTATCGGTTATTATCAACAACCGAGCTTTGTCGATTTCCGCTCTCTCGATGTAACCGAAGGGGCGATCATCGGGGCTAAAGTTGCTTACCCTGTAAATGCTTTTACCAAGGCGGTTATTCATTATAAGAAATTCTATAATCCGACTACTGCCCAGGTGGAGACAACCAGGCAGGTGGAGTTGAAGTTTAGCTTTTAGGCTCGTAATCGGTTGCTTCGATACGTCGCAGGTCATTGAGTAGGACGAAGTCCGTATCGAAATGACCTGCTCCTACTCAGCAACCTTCGGCTACTCAGCGACCGATTGCGTATCGAAACGACCGAGTGAAATTATCCTCTTTTTTTGTCGATATATGTATAGGAATGCGACAATTATGATATATACCAGACCAAGCTTTAGAATTGATGCCCCTCAAGCGCCAAAACATGTAAATGAGCACGTCAGCGCGCGACGGCCATTGAAAATTATCGGTCGGACCGGTCAAGGGTTGTCGGTATTGGTTGATGATTCAGCCGTTCGTGGAGAAACAACTAATATTATTATGAACGGTTATTTGCTTGATCTTGAAGCTATCGAACGAGGTGCGGTGGCACAAATTGAACCGGTCAAAGTAAAAGTTGCGCTGACAGATGATATGCAATTGGCGATGGCTCAAGAGAGAGATTTGCTGGCCGAAATTTCCGGAACATCTGGATTTCCGGAACTGGTAACATCCGGCACTTTTGCCGGCTGGGAGCCGGTTCAATATCAACCGACAGAGACCAGAATAGAGCAGGCGAGTTATTTTGTCATGAGGGTTCTCCCCGGACAAGATCTTGCTCTGTACACTCTTCCGTGGAAAGATTCTGCTCCGCCAAGGAGCAAACTCTCTTTACTTACTGGGAAAGCTTTCCCTCAACTCCCCCGGTTAACTGCTCAATTACATGCTAAAGGGATTGTACATCGGGATGTCAAACCGAATAATGCTTTGTTTGATGACCAGACTGTCTCATTACTTGATTTGGGTCGTGCTAACCGTTTGGCTGCGGAGCCGCGGAAGGATATCGGTACATATGGATATTTTCCACCAGAGGCGATGGTAGAAGGGCCGAGTGCTGAAGACGTGCGATATGATACCTATGGAGTTGGAGCGGCAATATTTTCTGTTTTGACCGGACAAAGGATCCTTTATAACGGAATGCCTGATATCTGGAATATGGGCGGGATGGATTTTATGTTTGTCTCTCCGCGAACTCGTATGCAGGAATATTGTCAGCTTATGGGAGCAATGGGGCATAGAACTCCGGCAGAACTTCTGAAAGAGCTTAATATGCCGGGAGAAATAAAAGAAACAAGTCTGGCAAAATATTTAGCTGAACTAATCCATCCGGCCAAAGAGCAAAGGCCGGTCAACCACGCGGAGATTGCTGATAAGTTGCAACTTTTTGGGGCGGAATTAGAAACTCTGGAGATTTGGACCTAGCCTCTTAATATTCTTCCACCGGCTGAAAAATCTATCACCTTCGAAGCTTTTCCGGTCACAACTTTCCCCGGCACAACATAATCAACCCCAAAAACCAGACTTTTAATTTCAGCCATATCTGTAGCCGGCTTTTCTCCCGATTGATTGGCCGATGTCGCGGCTAGTGGGCCGCATTCTTTAATCAAGGCCAGGGGAACTTCATGGTCTGGCACGCGCAGGCCGATCGTTCCGGCACCGTTCTTTTTCTTTACAACCAGAGTGTATGGCCCCGGCCAGTTCTTTCTGGCAAACTCTTCGGCTTCAAGACTGAATTCCCCGAGTGTTTTAGCCTGTTCCAGACTGGCGACCAATATTTGCAGTGGTTTATCTTTGGGCCGCTTCTTTAACTCATAAATCCTAGCGATTGCAGCCGGTTGGTCTATGCATGCTCCAATTCCGAAGACCGTTTCGGTTGGGAAGGCGATTACGCCGCCGGATTTTAAGGTTGAGATAGCTTGATCAATGTTCATTTTAAAATTATAACATGGTTGGGTGAAATTTTAGCTGAAGGTGGGCGAGAATAAGATGTGAGTGAAATAATAATCAAACCAGCGACCAGTTACAAGTCTCGTTGTCCGGTGGATGATTTGCATTCCCATGCTTACCCGGATCCCAAGCGGTTCCAGAACATAGCAAAGCGTTATGGTATTCCGCTCTATGGGCCTGGTAGTGTGACTGACGCGAGAGAGAATATGGATAAGTCAGGGGTTCGGCGGCGAGTGATAAAGAATTTTGCTAAAGATCCGCGGACCGTACGTCCGGCCAATGATTTTGCAATAGCTATTGCTCAAGCATACCCTGGCAGGTTAATTCCTACCGGAACGATCCATCCTGGATATGAGCGCAACGAAGAAGAGGTGGAGCGTTTGGTTGAAGCAGGTGTTAGAGGCCTTGGGTTTGATTCTTGTTGGCAGAAATTTCATATAGATGATTCTCGTTTGAGGGCTGCTTATCAAAAGGCTTCTCAATATGGCATGTTTATTTTGACTCATACAGGGATTGATTTGGGAGTAGACCCCGACAACCCATTAACTTGGGCAGAAAATGTGTTGGGAGTGCGTTCCATGGCGCCCGATTCACTTATTATTGCCGCGCATTTAGGTGCGAATGTTCATTATCAACGGGCGCGGGAATATCCCCAGGGACAAAGGATCCTCTTTGATATCTCCTGGCTCATGGAGATGCTCCCTGAAATGAAAAAGGTCGGGCTGGAAATCACTTGGGGGGAGATCCAAGATATCATTTATGAATCACTTGGCATTGAAAATATTGTTTATGCTTCGGACCTTCCCTGGGCTGATCCGGCCGCGCAAATAGCCTTTTGGGAAAAGTTCTTTGGAGAGGATTGGGAAAAAGTTGCCTACCTTAATGCTGAACAGAAGCTGCCGCTGACGGTTTAGATTTTACCAACAAAGATCCTCTCTATTCCTGCTAAGTCTTTAACTATTTTTGTTTCTTTGAATATTCCCTGAGACAAATTTAGGATCTCTTTTGCCTGACCAATTCCGAACTCAAACATAATTAGGCCTTTAGGGTTTAGGCCCTTAGGTATTAGGTGGAAAAGCGCTCGAATGTAATCGAGGCCGTCTGCGCCGCCATCCAAGGCCTGTTTTGGTTCCCAATCTTTCACGTTTGGTTCCAAAGTCTCAATATCAGCGGATCGGATGTAGGGTGGGTTAGAGATAATGAGGTCGTGTGGAAACCTAAAGGTTTCCGCTACATTTTTCTCGAGCATGTTTTTGACAACGAACTGACAACGATCTTGGACTCCGTGTTTTACCGCATTTCTTTTTGCGATTTCCAATGCCTGTTCGGAAATATCAATTCCGATTACATGTGCGTTGGGGAGATATTTTGCCAGACTGACGGCAATACAACCGGAGCCGGTGCCGATGTCAAGAATCAGGGGATTAGGTGATTCGGTGAATAGGGATGAGCCCTTAACTCTCTCAATTGCCAGTTCCACTAATTGTTCTGTTTCTGGACGGGGAATTAGGACGTGATTGTTAACTTCGAAATCCAAACCTAAAAAAGGTTGAAAGCCGACGATATAGGCGAGCGGTTCGTTCTTGAGTCTCCTTTCAACATAGGAGCGAAAGATTGCCAAATGGTGAGGTTGAACTTCTCGATTAAAATTGGCATACAATTGGATCCTTTGTAAATCTAAAGCGTGAGCTAGCAGAATCTCGGTTTCTAAACGAGCCGACTCTAAATTGTTGCTTTTGAAGTGCTCGGTTGTCCAGTTGAGAAGTCTTTGAATAGTCCAGGTTTCGGACATTATTTTAAATTTGCGAGTTTAGCAGTCCGGTCGGCAATTGTCAGGGCATCAATTATCTCTTTCAAATCTCCCTCCAAGACCTCAAGTAAGCGGTACATCGTAAAATTGATTCTATGGTCGGTGATTCTTCCTTGGGGGAAATTATACGTCCTAATCTTTTCTGAACGATCACCAGTCCCGACCATGATTCTTCTAAATGAAGCGCGTGCTTTCTGTCGTTTTTCTTCCTCAGCTTCGTACATTCTTGAACGGAGTAGCTTCATGGCCTTAGTTCTGTTTTGTAGTTGAGAGCGTTCTTCGCGACATTCAACGATTAAGCCGGTCGGAATATGGGTTATCCTAACGGCGGAGGAGACTTTGTTAACATTTTGGCCGCCGGCGCCGCCGGAGCGAAAGGCTTCAAATTTTAGATCGCTTTCATTAATGTTGATATCGACTTCCTCAACCTCAGGGAGAATTGCGACTGTGGCGGCAGAGGTGTGGACCCGGCCGCTCGATTCTGTCTTTGGTACTCTCTGGACCCGGTGAGTACCACTCTCGTATTTCAGACGGCTGTAAGCCCCTTTGCCGATGATGTTGACGATAACTTCTTTATAACCGCCCAGTCCGGTTGAGTTTGCCTCAATAATCTCTGTTTGCCATCCCTGCAGCTCAGCATAACGGATATACATGCGAAATAGTTCGCCGGCAAAGAGGGCCGCTTCATCCCCGCCGGTACCAGCCCTGATTTCCAAAATTGTGTTTTTATCATCAAGAGGGTCTTTGGGGAGGAGGAGGATCTCGATCTCTTTTTCCAGTGGTTCCTTTTTAGGTAAAAGGTCCTTTAATTCGGCCTGAGCTAGCTCTTTCATCTCGGGATCTTCGCTTAATGCTTTGCTCTCGTTGATCTCTCTGACCAGATTTTTATATTCCTGGGTTTTTTCAAAGAGATTTTTTAAATCGCCGAGCTCCTGTGAATAGCTTTGAAATTTATTTCGATCATTAATAATTTCTGGGGTACTAAGAAGGGTTTCCAGCTCATGATAGCGATTTTCTACTGTGGCTAGTTTTTCTAGCAGCATTTTCCTACAGGCCCATAGGCCTACAGGCCCAAAGGCCTATAGGTTACTTTTTGGTCTTTTTCTTCGCCGGTTTCTTTTTGACTGGAGTGACGTTGGCGTATTTTTTCTTAAACTTCTCAACTCGTCCTTCTGTATCCAATAATTTCTGTTTGCCTGTGAATAATGGGTGACAGGCTGAGCAGATATCAACGTGTATCTTCTCTCGGGTTGAGCCGACAACAAACTGGGCGCCACAGGCACAGACTGCTGTGGTCTCAAAATACTTAGGGTGTGTTTTTTCCTTCATAACAGTATTATTTTATCATAGGGTCAGGAATTTGTCCACGGGCGGCAATCTGGATGATCTGCAGATAGGCGCCGAACTTTGGGTGGTTAAAAACTTGAAGGATAAGGAATAGGCTAAGGGCGATTATCAGGAGCAGGCGATAGGCACTGTAAGCTAAGACTCCATAATGCTTTCGGGTAAAATACAAACCGCCACGAAAACCCTCAACAAATAATCTCGGATTAAATGTCCGCTTGCTGCTATAACCGCCATAATGGACAATCTCCGCCTGCGGGAGAAAAAATATTTTCCAGCCGGCCTTTCTTATCCGAAGACACCAATCTAGATCGTCGTTATAAAAGAAGAGGTTTTCGTCCATTAGTCCGACTTGTTCAATTACCTCCCGTCGGACGAGGAGGGCGGCGCCGATGACAAACTGAACAGCTTTTGGTTGATCCGATTTCCAGAAGCGGGAACCGAATAGTCCTCCTTGACGTTGCGGGGTTCCGTCGGTGTTCAAGAGGAGGGGGCCGCAGGCGCCGGCTTCTTTGTTTTGATCCATAAACCGGACCATTCTCTCCAGCGCTCCCTCTTTGACAATGGTGTCGTTATTAAGCAGCATCTGATATCTTCCGGTCGCAACTTTTAGTCCCAAATTGTTGGCTTTGGCAAAACCGGAATTTTCTTGGTTCTCAATTAATGTAACCTGAGGAAATATTTTCCTCACCATGGCGCCAGAGCCATCTTGGGAGTTATTATCTACGACAATTATCTCGATGGAGATGTTTTTTATGCTTTGAGGGATTGATTCGAGACATTCCTGAAGTATCTTTATGTTCTTGTAATTTAATATTATGATTGAAAGATCTGTCATTATCTGTTTTTTGGCAGCCAATGTATATCTATTATTTCTTCCAGAGGCTTAAACTCCTGGTCTCCGGTTATTACCGTACTTCTCTTTGTTAACGCGGTGGCTACCACATAGGCATCGGCATATGATAATTTGTTTTCCGCTTTTACTCTTCCCGCAATAATTGCCAGGCTTTCTTTAACTGAGACAAAGCTTATAGGCCACTGTTTGATCATGGATGTAATTCTATCGGCTGTGACTGCGCCATGTTCCCTGTAAATTATGTAGTAAATCTCACCCAGGTTAACGTAATTAATGAAGAGAGAAGCTTTTCTTTTGTATGCGTCCCAAATAATGTCTCTAACTTTCTGCCACCCCGCCTCTTCTTTTAGGTAGGTAAGAATTGCATAGGAATCGAGGACAAACTTAGGCTTTGCTTTTCTGGCGCTCAAGTCTTCTTTCCTCTTTTCTGATAGATTTTAGCAGTTCTTTGGTAGATTTGCCGCCTTTTAGAATTCCCCGCGCTTCATCAATCGGATTTTTGATTGTTATTGGGATAATTACAATTTCTCCTCCGATGTCCATCAGCTCCACCCTCGACCCTGGTTCGATATTGTAGCGTTCTCTTAATTCAATAGGAATTACTATTTGCCCCTTCTTCGATAGCGTCGTTGTCATCATTGTTATTTCCTCCCGATTTCTTGGTTTTACTTTTGTTGAAATTGTAATACTTGATTGATGGCTTGTCAAGCGTGAAAAAAAGCTAGGGTAGCGTCCCGTCTTTAAACCCTAAACAATGATAGATCTCTGTTTTAGCGGGGATGTCTGCGTCTTTGGTGAAGAGTCGTTTTTGCTCCTCTCTGATCACACTATTGAATAATGGCCGTAATTTATCAGGCAACTCTTTTTGATTCAGGACAAAGAATATCACATTGTCACCCGGCTTAAGTTCCGGTCGACCCCAGAGATCGAACTGTTTAAGTTTGCCCTCAGGGAGATATGTTTTAACCTGACCATGAAAAGCTACTAGGCCGGCGACACCTAAATTATTTGCATAATAATATGTTTGACCTGAGGCTGGAGCAGCTTCTTTGAGGAACTGTGGCAGGGCTTTGTTGATAGTTTTTACTTGGCCTTGAAGTTCTTTGGGGATCGGATAGAGTAACAGATAGTGACTTAACGCCGCAATGTTTGCCAACAAGGCAAAAAACAGGAAAACGACGATCATTCGTCTCCGGCCGTGATGGTGATGGGCCAAAAAGATAACAGACGAAATATAAGCGACAGCCGGCCAGTGGCCGCCGACCAGAATAAACGGGCTGATCGCCAGAAAAGCGAGAAAAACAGGGGTGGAGAGGGCTGCCAGGAGCAAGATCTTTTCATTGGTCTTTCTAAAAAGCATAATAAACAACACAACCAGGTTTCTGACCAGGATGGGGGTGTAAAGAATCAGAGCGAGACCAAGAAATGAGACTACGTTATTCAGATGGTTGGGGGTATGACTGCCGCGATAGGCCAGAAAATGAGCCGGGGCGAAAATGCCGAGCTTAATATTCCAAATAATCACGGGAGAAAAGATTGCCAGGGCTATCAACATTGCCAGCCACGGTTCTCTTTTGGACCACCAATGTCTCTGACTCGGAACGATTAAGAGAAAGAGGCCGACCCCAAAGAAGAAGAGCCCCATAATGTAATCACTTAGCAGGCCGAGGCCGACTGTCACCCCGAGCCAGTACCATAAATCGGCATGCCCGTTTTTATGCAGTTTAACGAACAGATAAAAGCTTAATGTCCAGAAAAAGAAAAAGAGCTGCTGCGGGATCAAAAAGAAACTCCCGCCAAAAAACATCGGAGTTAAGCTGAATAGAACAGTGGCTAATACTCCTGTTCGATGGTTAAATAACTCTCGGGTGATTTTGTAAATTAGAAAGGTGGTGGCCGAGATTAGAATAATGGCCCCCAAGCGGAAGGCGAGATCATTCTGACCAAAGATCGTGGTCATCAGTCGAATATAGTAAGCGATCAGTGGCGGGTGATCGGAGTAACCGATGTCGAGGCGCTGTGACAAGAGCCAATAAAACGATTCGTCACCGATCAGCGGTAATTGGGTGCTGACTGCCAGGCGAACGATAGTTATACCGACTAAAAAGAGAATAAAAAACATGATAAGATTATAGCATGAGAATTCTCATTGTTAAACTCGGGGCGATCGGCGATGTTTTGCGGACAACCTCAATTTTGCCCGGTTTGCGGCAACAATATCCGGCGGCCCAGATCGATTGGCTGACTTCCACTTTCGGAAAAGAGCTGTTAGTTAATAATTCCATCATTGAACAGATCTTCACCTGGGAAGAGAAGGAGGCGTTATCATCATATGACCTGGTGATCGGGTTGGAGGATGAAATTGAAGTCTGTCAGCTCGTCTCTTCTGTCGGACAAACCGTCAAAGGGGCATATGCCGAGTCCGATAAAGTTGTTTATTCTCCTTCGGCTTGGTTTGATATGTCGGTGATATCGAAATTTGGCTTGGAGAAAGCCAATCAACTTAAAGTGCAAAATCGAAAAACCTATCAGCAGCATATGGCGGATTTGCTCGGGATCAAAGTTGGCCAGTATGTATTTAGCTTAACCGTTGAAGAAATAAAGTATGGTCAGGAAATAGTTCGGAGTTTTGGGTTCGGAGCAAAAGAAAAAATAATCGGAATTAATACTGGAGCGGGGGGGCGGTGGAAATATAAAGC
>JBDRIF010000080.1:0-11242 GCA_043816125.1 bacterium | reverse complement strand
GCGGCTCGCCAAAGTTCCCCTGTTTTTTCTTGATCATCAAGTAGGGTTACATAGTCATGCTTTAAACCTAAGTCATCTTCGCTGCGACGCAAGACATCTGTCTGAAGGTCGTATAAAAAACGAATTCCGTCTGCGATGATTTGAATTTCTGCTGGCAGTCCTCTGGACCAAATAACATCAATTCCCTCTTGGGTATATGGCAAAACACGCCCCCCCAAAGCATAAAGAGCATCATAAATATTAGGCGCTAACGGTTCATATTCTCTGGTCGCAACCCCGCCTCTTTGCTCGGCCCTCAGCAAGATTGCATTGAGGGCAAAATCATCTTTGATTTCAAGAAACCGGGCCAAAGGAGAATTGATAACCTGACCACTGAATCGTGGATAGGCAATAGAAAGCCACACCAATAATCCCTGCGCAACATTCTTAATAGCTTCTTCAGAAACTCCGGCAGCTGCAACATGCGCCACATTCTGCGCCACAATTAAAACATTATCAGGGTTATATGTCCCCTTTATTTGCCAACCCTGAGCTGTTTGCACATTAACCATCCGGCTCGGCACCCGCAGCATCCCGGCAAATATCTCCATAATTTCTTCGGCTACCGGAGGATATACGCGTACCAGTCGGGCCAGATCGGGGGAAGTACATTGTTTAGGATCATTGAATCGCTTGCCAACGGAGTCTCTTAATTCAGCCAACAACAGCCCAGCAAGATCAACAATTTCTTCCGGCGTGAAAATGTGAGAAACATCCTCATCTGTCATTTGCCGAAAGAGAATAAGGTGTGCCTCAACATTGGTCTTTGACACAATTCCTCTTACCTCTTCTATTGAGAGCACCCCGTCAGCATAGACACGCATCGGATTAATGCTCGTTAAAAAATTATTGGCAAACAGACTGGCCGTCCTCTCCCCCCCTAAACGAGAAACAAAGGCTTTTCTAATTTCGGTCAAACGGCCTTTCTCTCCTCCTTGTGCGGCATAAATCCCTTCAAATTTTCGGCCGAAAACAATTTCAAATTGTTCTTCAAAACTTAAGACCGACAATGCTTCATCAATCTCCTCCATAGATCCGGCCAAAAGAAGAGCCGCCTGCACCAGTCTTTGCCGATCATTCTTATCGGCGGTCATAGCGAGTGGGAGCATGAACCAGTTGCTTTTCTCCTCAGCCGGCTCCAATCTGCTTAAATGGCCGGCAACCGCCGCGTAAAAAACAGGGGACATCTGTTCTCCGAGCAGCGCAAACATCATATATTTTCTTTGTTTCGGCGGGACCTGAGCAATCTCCTCAGCCACCATTCTCTCTTTTCCTCTATATTCCATTGGCCAGGCCAGGTCATTTTGAAAACGATGCTTGAGTTCGGGACGGTCACCAAACCAAACATCATACCCAGACAAAAAAGCCTCCTGCCTGTACTCATCTGCATCCGCCGCTTTCAAACTCGGCTCATAGACTGGATTCTGTTCCGCCAAATAAGTAATCGCGTTAGCCCAACGGGCAAATGCTTCCGGCCCTTTGTGACGCATCACCGCAGAGGCGGCCCGGTCAAGAAAGGAAGAAGCACCCCCTGTTTCGGCCAACCCTTCATAAGCAACCGCCAATTGCAGTTCTTCGACAAGAAAGGGCTCGGTCTTTCTCTCTCTCATTACCCAATCTGCCAGCCATTTTCCTTTGGCCTCCCGAACTTCACAACCAATCACCCTACTGACAGCCTGACTCTTCTCGGGCATCAATAATAACGCAGAAAACAAAATCCCTTTCCCGTTTCTATCCCTTTCAGGATAATCTCCCAGCAAATTGAAAAGAAGATCCCCGTTAAGAGAGGAGAGCAATGAAGGGAGAATTCCACTTAAAGATGAATCGTTCACAAAACGCTGTACAATCGACAATAACTTGCGCAACGGCAAACTGTTCAAAGCGTCAGCTGGCTCGCCTCTTTTTTGTTGGATACAGTCGGCTAGTCTGTCAACCAAGTAATCGACTGAAATCGCATCATGATGAGAATGTTGGGCGGCTAAAGCAATAAGCGCCCGGGTTTTTGCTTTAATATTGGCCGGCTCAACATTATTAGCCGGCTCCACTTGTAAAAGCAGCTTATCAACAAACTGCAACGCCTTTTGGGCAGCAACCAGATCGGACTCTCCAAGGGCCCTGGCCAACATAAAATTGTGGCGATACAGCTGAAAAAAATTCCGTTTGCAATCAACTATTAGCGGGTCCGGCTCGGCAACCATCTCTTGAAAGGGGGTCGGCATTAAGGCTTGGTAATGAGCCCAGTCGTCCCTGGACATCTCTCTTTTGGGGAAAACCCTCAATAATGACCCCCGACAAATAAACCCATCTCGGTTTAGCCGGAACAAAGTAGTGACCGCGGCAAATGCATAAAATCCCCCTTGGTCACCGCTAGTAAGAAATTCCGCTAACGCTTCGAGTTCCTCCCTGTGCACAACAGTATCTACCCCGTCGGTCATCTCCCGGACATGCAAAAATCTCCTAGTGGCCAGACAAGGAATCTGCCCGGGGAGATTAGCCGAAACGCCAAGCCGACGAAACGCCTCGGCAACTGCTCGGTGATCAACAATTATTCTCTGAATTTTAGGTCCGCTCATATCATATATATTTCGACAATTCCGGGATAAAATTTCACCCCACTGTTGTATAATACTCTCGAGGTGGTTTTCATGAAAAAAGCATTAAAATGGTTCGGTATCATTCTCGGCTCCCTGATTGGCTTGATTATTCTCGCGGCAGTTCTCCTCCCCTTCTTCCTCCCTCTCGACAAGATCAAAGATATGGCGACGGAGAAGATATCAGAAACGATCAATCGCGAAGTTAAAATCAAAACAATCTCCTTCAATCTTTTTGAAGGGATTAAACTGGGCGGGATCTCGATCAGCAACCGCGAGGGATTTGCCAAAAAAGATTTTGTGTCGGCCGACTCCATTGTTTTACGCTACGCCTTATGGCCGATCTTTCAACGTCAAATAATTGTTAAAGAGATTAGCCTGGTCAAGCCGGAGATCCTGGTGGAGAAATCTGCTGCCGGGGTGATGAACTTTTCTGATCTGACAAAAAAGAAAAAGAAGAAAGGGAAAATCAAGGAAAATCAAGGGGAATCAGGGAAAGAGAGTTTTTCCCTTTTTGTCGACTCGTTCTCCATCAAGAATGCGCGGATTACTTATGCCGACTATGGGACAAATCAGACGAGCGAGATTAAGAATGCCGATCTCAAAATTAGCGGAATTACCCTTTCCGGCCTAAAACCTATAGGCCTAAAGGCCTCGGCCACCGCCGTCTACAAAGAAAAAGAGATCCCTCTTTCGCTGGCAGGTAAAGTAAATCTAAAACTGGCCGAAGAAAAGTTAAACATTCCGGCGTTAGTCTTAAAGATTGCCGGCGAACAGGCAACGATCGCCACCACAGTTTCCCGCTGGAAAGCCGGCCCAGATGTTGACTTCACTATCAGTTCAAAAAAACTCTCCGCCGACCCTCTGCTCGCCATCTTTGCCAGCGAAAAACCGAAAGTTAAAAAGAAAAAAGCTGAGCCTGGTGTTTTGACCGCGAAAATCGACAAATTGACCAAATCGATAAAGCCTCAATACCGGATTAAGGCTAAGATCGATATAGACAATCTGACCCTGCTCGATTTTCTGGTCGACAAAGTCGACGTGGAATTGTCGCTGGAAAACAAACAGGCCAGCCTGAATTTGAAAGAGATCGCTTTTTACGAGGGGAAACTCTCCGGTCTGGCTAATGTAAATTTGGCCCAGTCGGGGCTGGCCTATCAGATCAAAGACCTAAGACTTGAAGAATTCAACGCGACTCCATTCACCAATTCTGTCGTCGATTCGTTCCTGGCAGAAAAAATGGAAAACTCGGCCGACCTCAAAGATAAGGTTTATGGCAAGTTGAGTATGGCCCTCTCCCTGCAAGGGAGCGGGGTTGAGTCTCAAGACATAATGCGCAATGCGATCGCCGAAGGATCGTTCAACCTAACCAACGGCGAAATCAAGAGGATGAAGATTCTTGCCAAAGTCGGCGAAACAATTAAATCAAACTCTCTCAAAGAAGATATGAAGTTCCAGGACCTGGCCGCCAATTTCACAATGAAAAACCGAGTAATTACAACTAAGGATCTCAAAGTCGGCAACAGCGATCTGGCGGTAATTTTTAATGGCGGAGCAGATTTAGGAGGATTAGCCTGGGTCGCAGGCAATCGACTGCAGCTCAAACTCTCGCCGGACGCCTCCAAAGGCTTAAGCAAAGAATTTGACCTGATGCGGGATGATCAGGGGTGGTTTGAGCTGACTTTTGAACTGACCGGCTCGCTAAAAATGCCTATTCCTAAGCCAATTTTGGATAAGCCAATCGAAAAAGTGATCGGTAAAATTAAGGCAAAAATTGAGGCAAAAACCATAGAAATTGAACAGGCCGCTCAGGCAGAAATAACGAAAGCCGAAGAAGAGGCCAAACAAAAACTGGAAGAAGAGAAACAGCGCTTAGCCGAAGAAGCCAAGCAAAAAGTGGCTGAAGAGGCTAAGAAACAACTGAAGAATTTAATTAAATTCTAACCTAACTGCCAACAAGCGGGCGCAAGTTTTTCCTTATTTAATACGATATATATTGTAAGGAGCAACCCATGCGCAAGCTGATTGCCATAACAATGCTTATATGTTTTATCGTCTTCGGTCAACTGGTTTGGGCCAATTTCCTGACTGAAAAAACACCGTTGAATTACGACATAAAAACACTCCGCTCCGAACCAAACAACGATTCCAGCATTATTTACAAATTTCCGATTGAAGTCAGCCTGCTCGATATTTCTGAAGATGGCGATTGGTACAAAGTCAGTATTAACTATATGATTGGGCCATTCATATATACGTATGTCGGCTGGACCCATTTACCTATTAACACCTTAAAAGCAAAACTCGAAGCCGAAGATAATTACGCAGAAACCCCGCTGGAGTAACGGATAAGACGGCCATTCCTGCGCCTGTTCAAACCCCGTTTATGTTATAATTATTCTTGATGAAAGACGAACTAAAAAAACTTCTCAAAGAGACTGGCGCGGTTAAATTCGGCGACTTTACTTTGTCCTCAGGAAAGAAATCTGATTTTTACGTCGACTGTCGCAAGGTGACCCTCCATCCTCAAGGCGCCAAACTAATAGGCAAACTCGTCCTCGAAAAGATCAAAGGCCTAAAAGTTGATGCAGTCGGCGGGATGACTCTAGGCGCAGACCCTATCATCGGGGCTGTTATAACATTATCTGATATCCCCGGCTTCATTGTCCGCAAGAAGGCAAAAGAGCACGGGACACAACAAAAGATCGAAGGGATAATAGCTAAAGGCTTTAACGTCGTTATCGTCGAGGATGTTTCTACTACCGGCGGTTCGGCATTACAAGCTATAGAAGCTGTCGAGGCGATCGGAGCGAAAGTTGTAAAAGTAATTTCTGTCGTCGACCGTCAAGAAGGGGCGGCGGAAGCATTTGCTGGTTACGATTTTGATCCAATCTTTACAAAATCTGAACTCCTCTGATATACTGACCAAGACGCCCACGTAGCTCAGCTGGTAGAGCATTTCCATGGTAAGGAAAAGGTCACCGGTTCAATTCCGGTCGTGGGCTTTTTTTTTAGAATCTGTTGACGCAGGCCGAGTCATTGTTGTATAATTGCATCTCGGCCCAATAAATAAGGTCGGCATTTAGAAAAAATTTAGGAGGAAATAAAATGGCAAGAGAAAAGTTTAACAGGAACAAGCCTCACATGAACGTCGGAACGATCGGTCACGTCGATCACGGTAAGACAACGCTAACATCGGCGATCACCCAGTATTTGGCGGTCACCGGTGGAGCCACAGCGAAGAAGTTTGACGAAATCGACGCGGCACCCGAAGAAAAAGCCCGCGGTATTACTATCGCTATCGCTCACGTTGAATACGAAACAGCCAAAAGACATTATGCTCACATCGACTGTCCGGGACACGCCGACTATGTTAAAAACATGGTTATCGGTGCCGCTCAGATGGACGGAGCTATCTTGGTTGTCTCTGCTGCCGACGGTCCAATGCCTCAAACCAGAGAACATATCCTCTTAGCCCGCCAGGTAAACGTCCCTTCAATGGTTGTTTTCTTAAATAAATGTGACATGGTTGACGACGCCGAGTTAATCGAACTGGTTGAAGTAGAAACTCGCGATCTCCTGAACAAATATGAGTTCAACGGAGACAACGTGCCAATTATCAAAGGATCCGCTCTTAAGGCAATGGAAGAACCTAAAGGCGAAGCAGGTAAAGCGATTCAAGAACTACTCGATGCGCTCGACAGCTACATTCCTGAACCCAAGAGACCGCTCGACCAACCGTTCTTAATGTCAATTGAAGACGTCTTCTCAATCACCGGTCGCGGAACTGTCGCCACCGGCAGAATCGAAAGAGGCATTGTAAAAGTTGGCGAAGAAGTCGAAGTTATCGGTCTTGGCTCCCATAAAAAATCGACTGTCACCGGCGTTGAGATGTTCCGCAAACTATTGGATCAAGGTCAAGCTGGTGATAACGTCGGCTTACTACTCCGCGGAATGGAAAAAGACGACTTACAAAGAGGTCAGGTTGTCGCTAAACCGGGGACCATTCATCCTCACAAAAAGTTTGAAGCTCAAGTTTACGTCTTGACCAAAGAAGAAGGAGGCCGACATACACCTTTCTTCCCTGGCTACAAACCGCAGTTCTTTATCAGAACAACCGACGTAACCGGCGAGATCAAGCTACCGGATAAAGTTGAGATGGTTATGCCTGGCGACAATATCAACATGACTGTTGAGTTAATCACCGACGTAGCTGTTGAAGAGGGTCTGCGCTTCGCTATCCGCGAAGGCGGCCGAACAGTCGGTGCAGGCGCAGTTATCAAAATCCTTGAATAATTCAGAGCAATCTGAAATCACCGAATTTGATTTTGAAAAAGTCCCCGCTACCGGGGACTTTTTATCTATTGGCTCGCTTTTACATCTTATAGTAAAATATGCCGGCGTTTTTGCCTTTGCCGCACTCTTAACAGCCGCCTCACTTGTCTCTTACGATTATATTAGTAATCGTTCGGTCTTTCCGCCTCACACTTTTATCGGCAAACTTGAGGTGGGAGGGTTGTCACAAGATGAGGCGATTGCCAAACTAAAAGAGACCCCTATCACAAAAGCATTTACCCTCCTTATTACCCTGGAATCGGACAATCAACAATTCACCTTTGCTCCGGATGAGTTAGGCATATTTGCCTTAGCCGAAGAATCGGCAAAAAAAGCCTACAAACTTGCCCACAAAGAAAATTATCTCGACGACATTAAGCAACGGATGGAGATAAAACAATTAACGGCCCCTTTAGTCCTTGATATCGACACAGACCAACTAAGAAATGTTTTTAATGGGTTGGCGAGCAAAGTCGCCTCAACGCCAAAAGACGCCTCCATAATATTTTACGAAGAGACCGGCGGTTATCACATTGAGAGCGAGGGGCTCGGGCGAGAATTATTGACGGAACAAAGCATCGACCAATTCAAAACAGATCTTTATCAAGGAAAGCGAAACATTCAGCTGGCTATAGATTATGAATCTCCGAGAGTTACAGAAAAAGAATTGCGGGCCAACCCACCGGTTCATCGCCTATCGGCCTACACCACCTACTACGGACAACACGATGACCCTAACCGAATTCACAACATTAAATTAATCGCCTCCTGGCTCGATGATTTACTTTTAATGCCCGGTGATGCCTTCTCTTTGATTGATCTGATCGGGGAATTCACCCCAGAGCGCGGTTTTAAAGAGGCGCTTGTCATTTATGGGGGGGAATTAGTTCCGCAGTTTGGCGGCGGGACATGCCAGATCGGCACCACACTATACAATACAGTTGCCCTCGCCGATCTTCATGTCAGCCAGCGTCGTAATCATTCTTTTTACTTTAACATTTACCCATTAGGAAGAGATGCTTCGGTTTACCCTCCCTATCTTGACTTAAAATTCGAAAACGACACCGGTTATCCATTGCTGATAAAAACTATTGCTACCAACAAACGACTTTCTTTTAGATTATACGGAACCCCGACAGATAAAAAGGTAGAGTTTTCTTCTGTAAAAGTCTTTGGCAAGACCGGCTCGGGAAAAGAAGATTATGCCCCTATGTCACTAAAACAGGTTATCGACAAAGATATCCCCTTCCGCACCGAAACACTCCGCACCGTGAAAGATAAGAGCGGGCAAATCATTAAAGAAGAGAATGTTATCAGCCATTATAAACTCTACGGCGAAAAAGATAATGTGCCGATCCGTCTGCCGGGGGCAGAATGAAGAAACGAACCTTAAAAGCGCCAATAACGCTCAAAGGAATCGGGCTCCATTCTGGCCAACAATGTTCCGTTACAATTAGCCCTGCTTCCGAAGATAACGGGATTACGATCAACGGACAAAAAGCTATTGTTGAGCATGTTTCAAAGACAAAAAGAGGGACAACCTTTGGCTCCATCGCAGTAGTTGAACATCTGCTAGCCGCATTGTCCGGCTTGGGGATTGATAATGCCGCCATCCAAATTACGGGAGATGAGATTCCGGCATTAGACGGAAGCTCCCAGCTAATAGTTAAAGCTCTAAAAAAGACAGGGATTATCAGCCAGCCGACCGACAAGTCGTATCTGTCGATAAACGCCCCGATATTTGTTAAAGATGGTCAGGCCAGTCTGGAGGCCCTCCCCTACAATGGCTTTAAGGTCGATTTTATGATAAAATTTCCAGTTGTCGGCGAGCAGAAATTCTCTTTTGACAGCCAAAAAGATTCGTTTGCCAAAGAGATCGCCCCGGCAAGGACTGTTGGCAGCATTGAAGAGCATGAAAAGCTAAAAAGTCAGGGCTTAGCTCTGGGTGCCTCACTAGAAAATGCCTTGGTCATAAGCCAGGATGGGTACATAAACCGACCTCGCTTTCCGGATGAGATCGTCAGACATAAGATTCTTGATTTAATCGGGGATTTAGCTTTACTTGGCACGCCCCTTCAGGCACATATAAAAGCTAACAAATCGGGCCACAAGTTGAATATTGAATTGGTAAGGAGGCTACTGAAAAATGGTTGAACTAGATATAAAAGAGATCATGAAGCTCATCCCACACCGCTACCCCTTTCTGTTAATTGATAAAGTTGTCGAACTAGAAGAGGGGAAACGGGCAGTTGCCATCAAAAACGTCACGATGAACGAGCCCCACTTTCAGGGTCATTTTCCCGGTTTGCCAATTATGCCCGGGGTTTTAATCTGCGAAGCTCTGGCTCAAGTCGGCGTCGTTATGGCCCTGCGCGTCCCTAAAAACGAAGGAAAACTGGTTGTTTTTGCCGGCATCGACAAAGTCAGATTTCGCCGACAAGTGGTTCCCGGAGATCAACTAAGGCTGGAAGTTGAAACTATTTGGCAAAAAGGACCGTTAGGGAAGATGAAAGGGAAAGCGACAGTTAATGGAGAAATCGCCGCCGAAGGAGAATTCATGTTCTCGCTCGCTGATCTTGAAGCTGGTGGGGCCAATATCCATCCGACCGCCACGGTTCACCCCTCGGCCAAATTGGGAAAAAAAGTTAAGATTGGCGCTTATGCAGTAATTGGGCCAGAGGTAGAGATTGGCGACAACACAGAAGTTGGACCACATTGCCTGATTGCCAAATGGACAACCATTGGCCAGGACAACATCATCTCTCAAGGGGTCTCGATCGGAGTCCCTCCTCAAGATATTAAATATAAAGGGGAAAAGGGACAAGTTATTATCGGAGACAAAAACATTATCCGCGAGTTTGTCACCATCCATCTCCCCTCGGGCGAAGGGAATGTTACAAGGATCGGCAATGAAAACTTCATCATGGTCCACGCCCACATCCCGCACAATTGCACCATCGGCAATAATGTTGTCGTCGGTGGCTATGTCGGCATGGCCGGTTATACAATCATTGAGGATCAGGCGATCATCGGCGGCATGGCGGGGATCCATCAATTTTGCCGCATCGGTCGCATGGCGATGATCGGCGCCCAGTCTAAGGTATTAAAAGATATTCCTCCTTTCATGATCGCTGATGGTGTGCCGGCCCAAATTAAAGGAGTTAATTCAATCGGGATGCAGCGTCGAGGAATCTCCAATGAAGGATCGTCAGAGGTCAAGAAAGCATTTAAACTAATTTATGATTCAGGCAACAACACTCCAAAAGCGGTTGCCGAAATAAAGAAGCGATTGCGACAATTGCCGGAGATCGAGCAGATCCTCGCCTTTCTTGAAGCCGAGAGCAAGCGAGGGATCAACAAAAAGACCGATATTGAGATAGAAGCGGAAGAACTGATCCTGCCCGAATTACCAGAATTAGGCATATGAAAAAAATAATGATCTCGGCCGGAGAGGTCTCCGGCGATACCCACGGCAAATATTTGGTACGCGAGCTCAAGAAGCTCGATCCAAACATCTATTTCTTCGGCATGGGCTCTGAACAGCTTTTGGCCGAAGGGGTCGACGTCAAAGTCGACATTACCAAAAAAGGCTCCGTCGGCATTCTTGAAGCATTACCTAACATCGTCCCGGTCTACATAGCCTTCCTCAAAATGGTCGCTTTAATGAAACATGTCCGACCGGATATTTTAATTCTTATCGATTCACAAGGGATCAATATGCCGCTGGCCAAAAGAGCCAAACAACTCGGAATCAGAACAGTTTACTATATTGCCCCCCAGGAATGGTTATGGGGGACGGACAAAGGGGTAAAAAAAGTCGCCGAGACGGTTGACAGTATCATCTCTATTTTTGCCAAAGAACATGCCGTTTACGAAAAAGCGGCCGCCAACACCCAATATTTTGGCCATCCGTTAATTGATATCGTTAAGCCGACTTTATCAAAAGATGAGACGAGAAAACAATTTCTGGGGACAACCGAAGGGCCAGTGATCAGCCTTTGCCCTGGCAGTCGGACCCAGGAGATCAAAAAACTATTTCCAATTTTATTACGAGCCGGGGAGATAATCCAAAAAGAATGCCCACAAGCAAAATTCCTAATCCCCGCCGCCTCCAATAACATTATCAAAGAGATTTTTGGTCTGATCAAAGATTTTCGCCCTAAGGCAGTAGTGGGACATACCTACGACATTCTCAACGCCTCTGACGTGGCGATCTGCACCTCGGGGACGATAAACTTGGAAGCTTCGATCCTGGGAACGCCAAATATCATGGTCTA
>JBDRIF010000079.1:0-23860 GCA_043816125.1 bacterium | reverse complement strand
GTGCTAGTGGTAGTAGTAGTGGTACTTGTTGCTGTTGTAGTGGTCGTTGTGGTTGCTGTTACATCTGAAGTTGTTGAGCCAAAACAGCCGACCAACATTACGGTCGCAATCAGCAATAATCCCAAACCAAATATGTTTTTCATTTATAATGCCTCCAAAAGATGATTTATTATCTCTTGCATAATTACACAAGTCAAATTACAATATTTTAGTTGACATACTATTTGATTGAGTTATGATTGTTTCGATTACAGATAATTGGAGGTCAATATGAAAAAACTAGCGATATTACTGATTCCGATTATTGCTCTGATGGTAGTTTACGGTTGCACCGCTACTTCAACTTCAAATAATGCTCCGGTGATCATGGCTCTCACTGCTTCTCCTTCGTCGGTCCAGCCCGAAGGGACAGTTACGTTGTCTTGTGATGCTCATGATGCTGATGGAGATGTTATAACTTATGCCTGGAGTGCTTCGGCAGGGACCTTATCAAGCACTTCTGCCAGTCTGGTTACTTGGACAGCTCCGGCTGCCGAGGCGACTTATCAGATAACCGTAACAATTAGTGATGGGAGTGCTTTGGCAAGTGATTCTGTTAACGTGATGGTGTCGAGTTCCGCTACGACAACTTCTACTTCAACGACTACGACAACCACTAGTACTACCACTACGACCGGTTGGGTCGCTCAAGATAGCGGGATTATTTATAATCTTAACGATGTTTTCTTTATTGACGAGAACGAAGGTTGGGCGGTCGGTTCTAGTGAAGTTATTATCCATACTGAAGACGGGGGCGAAAACTGGGAGGTTCAGAATGTGGGGACTGTTGTGGAACTTAACGCGGTCGATTTTGTTGATGAGCTTCATGGTTGGGCAGCCGGAGATAACGGCATTATTCTAGCTACAACAGATGGAGGGAGTACCTGGACATCTCAGGAAAGCGGATTGAGCGGTTCTGATATCATCTGGGATATTGATTTCTATGATGAAAACAATGGTTGGATAGTTGGACAAGCGACTTTTTGGTATGCGGTTTCCGGGATGAGGTTTAGATCTACAACTGATGGCGGTGCTACCTGGCAGATCCAGCAGTTTGTTCTTAATAATCAACTTGTGACAGAGTCGTCAGTTGAAGTGCCTAATGTTGCTCTTTATGATATCAAAGCTGGTGATTCAGGAGGAGGAACAGTGGTTGGGGGAGATGGAACTCTGATCCGATATCTATACCTCTTTTATGGTTGGGTATACGGAGATCTGGAGGATGTTGATGGTTTTCCGGATAATGCGAACATTTGGGCTATCGACACTACAAATTCAGCTACCTGGTTGGTGGGATACAGCAATATGATTTTAAAAAGCACTGATGGATTTGCCAGTGATATTACCGAGCAGACCAGTGGTTTGAATAATATGTATGACACGATAAATCGAGTTGATTTCATTAATGATAATACCGGCTGGGCCCTGTCGAATTCCTTTATTACAATTGAGGCAGGTTATCGGGGGGATGGGTATATATTGCATACCTCTGACAGTGGGGATACATGGGAAACGGCCACTTGTGAGGTCGGGGTATTTCTTAATGGACTCCATTTCCCAACTTCCAGTGAAGGCTGGGTTGTTGGTAATGGCGGAAAAATTTTAAAACTTAGCAGATAATGCGAAGACAATTTCTACAAACCCACTATCTTAATTGAATAATAGTTGACAGATATAGTCAACTACTCTATAATCATTTTATATGAAGATGTCTACCAAAGGGCGCTATGCAGTTACCGCGATGTTCGACCTGGCTAGTGAAGGGGTTGGGGTTCCTATTTCTGCCGCAGTAATATCCAAGCGCCAAAAGATCTCTCTTTCTTATCTGGAACAATTACTTAATAAGTTAAAACGAGCCGGGTTGATAAAAACCTTAAAAGGCCCATCAGGCGGCTATTCGTTAGCCAAAGAACCGACAAAGATTAGTGTCGGTGATATTGTCAGGGCGACCGAGGGGCCTGTTGCTTTAGCTGATTGTACTTCCAAGGGGACCTGCTGTCCCAAAAGCGGCTGCTGTTCAACCAAATCGTTATGGACCAGCCTGAGTAAAAAGGTCTCAGCCTTGTTAGATGAAACTTCCTTGGCTGATCTCTGCCAAAAGGGGAAACGATGAAACGGATCTATTTAGACTATGCGGCAACAACCCCGATGCATCCGGCCGTGCTGGAAGCAATGCTTCCGTATTTCAACGAAAGGTTTGGTAATCCGTCGAGTATTCACGCTTTTGGCCAGGAGGCGAAAGGGGCGATCGAACGGGCGCGGGAACAGGTTGCCGCTTTGATCAATTCACGACCGGAAGAAATAATTTTTACCTCTGGAGGGACAGAGGCGAATAATCTGGCTATCTTTGGTGTCTGCGGGGCCAATAAAGGTAAACACATAATTACCAGTTCGATTGAACACCATGCTGTAATTGAACCGTGTAAATATCTGGCTAAGCAAGGATACAAAATAACATATCTGCCCGTAGATAAATTTGGCATGGTGAATCCTGAGGAGGTGATAAACGGACTGACAAAAGATACTGTTCTTGTTTCGATTATGCATGCTAATAATGAGATTGGGACAATTGAGCCGATTGAAGAGATAAGTAATAAAATTAAAGTAATAAGTAAAAAGAGTATTCTGTTTCATACTGATGCAGTTCAGTCTGTCAGCTCGATAGATGTTGATGTTAATAAGCTTGACGTCGACCTCCTCTCCATGGCTGGCCATAAATTCTATGGACCAAAGGGAGTGGGGGCTCTATACGTAAGGAAGGGGACCAAGATTGCTCCTTTTATGCTTGGTGGTGGTCAGGAAAGAGGCTTGCGACCGACAACTGAGAATGTGGCCGGTATAGTCGGTTTTGGCCGGGCCTGTGAGATTGCGAAACTAAGGCTGTTTGATCGACAAAAGAAATTGGATACTTTACGTGAAAAGTTATTGAATGGGATAATGGCTAAAGTCCCGGATGTTTTTCTTAACGGTCATCCGGAAAAGCGTCTGCCAAAGAATCTGAATCTTTCGGTCAAATATATTGAAGGGGAGTCGATAATTCTGAATCTTGATTTAGAAGGAATCGCCGCTTCATCTGGTTCGGCATGCACTTCCGGTTCGATCGAGGCTTCTCATGTGCAAAAAGCAATTGGTTTGGAGCCGGCCCTGGCTCGCGGCGCTGTTCGTTTTACTTTGGGCAGATTAACAACCGATTCGGATATCGAAAAAGTATTGGAGGTCTTTCCGCGGATCGTGGCAAGATTAAGGGCAATGTCCCCATTAACAAAAGGAGGTAAATAAAATGGCAGAACAATATTCAAGCAAGGTGATGGATCACTTTAAAAATCCGCATAACGTTGGGAGTATGGAGAATCCGGATGGGATTGGGCATATCGGGAATCCGACCTGTGGAGATATCATGGAAATGTACATTAAGGTAAAGGACAACGTCATAGTTGATTGTAAATTTAAGACTTTTGGCTGTGGCGCAGCTATTGCTACCAGTTCGATGGTTACAGATCTGGTCAAGGGGAAAACAATTGAAGAAGCCTTGAAGATCAGCAACCACGCGGTTGTTGAAGCTTTGGATGGTCTCCCTCCCCGGAAACTCCACTGTTCTGTTTTAGCCGAGGATGCGTTGAAGTCGGCAATTGATGACTATTTGAAGAAAACAACTGGCAAAGGACTGGAAGGCTGGAAACCGCGAGAGGAAGAGCATGACCACTAAATCTGTTTATCTTGACCATATCGCCGGCACGCCGGTTGATAAACGGGTCGTCGAGGCGATGTTGCCGTTCTTAACTGAAAATTATGGTAACCCATCTGCGCTTTATCATCTGGGGAGAACAGCTGAAGATGCTATAGAAAAAGCCGGCCAGCAGGTTGCTGCTTTGATAAATTCTAAACCAGAGGAGATTATTTTTACTTCATGCGGGACAGAATCAAATAACTTTGCTTTAAAAGGTCTAACTCAGGCCAATGTTAAAAAAGGCAAACACGTGATTGTTTCGGCTATCGAACATTTCTCGGTTTTACATCCTTTAAAAACGCTGGAAAAACTCGGTTTTGACTTTTCTCTGGCACCGGTAGATAAAGACGGTATTGTTCAGTTAGATGAGCTTAAAAAACTAATTAGGCCGGACACAGTTTTAATTTCTGTAACCCATGCCAGTAATGAGATAGGTGTAGTACAACCGATCAAAGAAATAGTCGAGATTGCTAAACAAAACAATATTCTGACTCATACGGATGCAATTCAGGCGGTTGGCGTGATCCCCGTTGATATTCTGGCGTTGGGAGTTGATGCTTTAAGCTTGGCCGCCAATCAATTTTATGGACCCAAGGGGGTGGCTGCTTTGTATTTAAAGAAAGGGACAAGAATTGTTACATTAATGGAAGGGGGTATTCAAGAAGGGGGGAAACGGGCGGGGACCGAAAATGTGGCAGGGATTGTTGCTATGGGGCAGGCTGCAGAATTGGCTAAGGTGGAAATGGAGGCTAGATTAGTTCAGTTTAAAAAGATCCAAGCCAAATTGGTTGCCGGCCTAAAAGAGAAAGTGCCCACTTTTCATTTTACCGGCCATCCGGAGAAAAGGTTGACCAATCATGTTAGCGGAGTCGTTGAGTTTATTGAAGGCGAATCAATTTCTATGTTTCTCGATATGGAGGGAATTTCAGTCTCCACTGGCTCGGCTTGTGTCTCAAAAATACTTAAAGCCTCTCATGTTGTGAAAGCGATCGGGGTCGATCCGGCTTTGGCCAATGGCTCGGTTGTGTTAAGCTTTGGCAAAGAAACAACGGAGGCTGATATCGATTATTTTCTCGAGAAGTTTCCGCCGATCGTGAAACGACTGCAAGATATGTCGCCGCTGAAGAAATAAGGGGGAGAGATGGAAGAAAACAAAAAGTCGACAATCGTAGTGTTTTCGGGTGATCTGGATAAGGTCTATGCCTCGTTCATTATTGCGACGACCGCGGCTTCCATGGGTAAAGAAGTTTCAATGTTCTTTACTTTTTGGGGATTAAATGTTTTACGGAAAAAGCGGTTCTTGTTTAAGGCGCCGCACTTTCTTCAGAAAATGTTTGGTGTTTTGAACAGGGGCGGGGCCGAAAGGCTGCCGCTTTCCAAATTCCATCTCTTTGGTCTGGGAACTTTCTTTATGAAGTTCCTGATGAAAAAGTATCAGATGGATGAAATAACTAAGATGCTTGCGTTGTCCAAGGAATTGGGGATAAAAATAATCGCTTGTACTACTTCGATTCAAGTGATGGGATTAAGAAAAGAAGACTTTATCCCTGAAGTAGATGAGCTGGCCGGGGCTTCAACCTATTTGAACGATGCCTTTAAAGGCAATTTGAATTTATTTATTTAGTAAAGGAGAAAATATGAAAGCTGATAAAACTTTAGACTGTTTTGGCCTGTTATGTCCGATGCCGATTGTAAAAACCGCTCTGGAGATCAAAAAAATGAAGTCTGGAGAGATTTTGGAAGTCCTTTCAACCGATGTGGGGATCAAAAGTGACATGCCGGCCTGGTGTGAAACAACCGGGAATCCCTTTCTAGCGGTTGAAGAAAACGATGGTGAATACAAGGTCTTTGTTAAGAAGAAATAATTCTAATGCCTAAACGTGTTTTAGTCGCCATGTCCGGTGGTGTCGATTCCTCGGTCGCAGCCGCGTTACTGAAAGACCAGGGCTACGACTTGATCGGTGCGACCATGAACGTCTGGTCCGCCTTCGCTCCGACTGTCGTCGGAGCTTCGGCGGATAAACCTTCCCGTTCTTGTTGTGGAATTACTGCTGCAACCGATGCCAAGAAAGTTGCTGATAAATTAGGAATTCCTCATTACACTCTAAACTTCAAAGACGTCTTTCAAAAATGTGTGATCGATGATTTTATTACCGAATATAAGCAGGGTAGGACACCGAATCCGTGTATCCGATGTAATCAATTTATTAAATTTAAACATTTAGCACAGAAAGCGCGAGAATTGGGTTGTGACTATGTGGCGACGGGGCATTATGTGCGCAGGTTGCAGGTTACGGGTTACCGGTTACTCAAAGGCATTGATAAAAAGAAAGACCAATCCTACGTACTATATATGATGAGTCAGGGAGATCTGGCGCATACTTTGTTCCCCTTAGGTGACATGACCAAGGATGAGGTGCGCAAATTGGCCAAGAAATATGGGCTGACAACACACGATAAGCCGGAAAGCCAGGAGATCTGTTTTGTTGAGGATGATGATTATGTTCGATTTTTAAAAGAAAATGATCCGGAATCTGTTAAGCCAGGGAATATCATTGATAATCAGGGAAATGTTGTGGGACAACATCAGGGGATTGCTTTTTATACTTTGGGGCAGAGAAAAGGTATTGGTGCACACAAGAGCCAGCCTAAATATGTTATTCGTTTGGATCGGGAAAATAATCAAGTTGTGATTGGGGATGATGGTGATACTTATCAACGTGAATTAATTGCGGATGAATTGAGTTTTATTGATGGGGAGATGGAGAGATGGAAAGATGGTGAGGGGATACGGATTGCTGCTAAGATAAGATATAATTCAAAAGAGGAAGCGGCAACTCTCTATCCGGACGGAAAAGTCGTTTTTGATCAGCCGCAAAGGTCAATTACCCCGGGGCAGTCGGTTGTGTTCTACTCTGGCGAAGAAGTGCTGGGTGGAGGTATAATAGCGTAATGATTGAATATTTTTATGAAGCGGAATTTAAGGCATTTAATGAAAATGATATTCGTTATTTGGTAATTGGCGGGATAGCTGTCAACTTATATGGCCTGCAAAGATTGACTAGAGATTTAGATCTAATGATTGATCTATCGGCTAATCAGCTGGAAAAATTTATTGAGGTTGTCACCGGATTGGGATATTTTACTAAAGTGCCTCAAAACGAGTGGCCAAATCTCACGGCAGTATGCTTTCGGCATAGATCTGATGAAATGAAAAGTATTGATGTCTTTCTAAAAAATCCGATTGACTTTTCTGATGCTTACAGCAAAAAAGAAATGTTCAATATTAAGAATAAATTTAAAATAGCTGTAGTTTCGTTACAGGATTTATTAACCATGAAAGATAAATCAGGGAGAGTTCGGGATTGGGTTGATATTGGGTCATTAAAGCGAATGAGGGATCTAAAAGAAAAATGAATAATAAATGTAATAAACAACAAATAATGGATGGTTATTATTCTGACGATGAATTGAGGGGGATGAAGAGTGTCCCGGTTGAGAAAAAACTTCAGTGGCTAGTGGAAACAAATCGATTTTTTCTTGGAGTTAAGGGGATTGATAAGATCTTGTCTGAGGAAATTGCCTCAAAGAAAATTGGCTGGTAATGTCAAGTTTGCAGAATAAAATTCAATCTCTCAAAAAGAAACACAACGCCGTTATCCTGGTCCATAACTACCAAATCCCAGAAGTACAGGATATTGCGGACTACTTGGGAGATTCCTTAGGGCTCTCTCAACAAGCGGCCAAGACCAACGCTGACGTAATAGTTTTTTGCGGGGTTCATTTTATGGCCGAAACCGCGAAGATCCTTTCGCCAGATAAAAAAGTTATTATGCCGGATGCCAACGCCGGCTGTCCGATGGCCGAGATGATAACCGCAAAAGACCTGGCCGTTCTGAAAACCCAAAATCCAAAAGCGACGGTAGTTACCTATGTGAATTCAACTGCAGAGGTTAAAGCTTTGTCCGATATTTGCTGTACCTCCGGTAATGCGGTTAAGGTTGTTCAATCTATTGAAAATGAAGAGATTGTTTTTGTGCCGGATATGTATCTGGGGCAATTTGTCGCTTCTAAAATTCGGGGGAAGAAATTTATCTTTGCCCGAGGTTATTGCCCGACCCATGCCAAGATCATGCCCGAACATATTAAAGCGGCCAAAGAAAAGCATCCTAAGGCCAAAGTGATTGTCCACCCGGAATGTCGACCGGAGACAATTGCGGCTGCTGATGAGGCCTTGTCCACCAGCGGGATGGTGAAGTTTGCCCGGGAGAGTGGGGCTAGGGAGATTCTTGTGGGGACGGAAGTAGGGATGATATATGCTTTGCAAAAACAAAATCCAGATAAAATGTTTTATCCGGTGCTGGATCGAGCAGTTTGTCCGAATATGAAACTGACAACACTGGAAAAAGTCTTATGGTCGTTGGAAGAATTAAAAACAGAAATAACAGTACCCGAGGATATTGCTGATCAAGCAAGGGGAGCTGTGGAAAGAATGGTTGCTATCGTCTAGTGAATCCCCTGAATATCCGGCCCGCCATCTTCTTTCTTTTGCCCTTTTTGTCGGCGTTTGCGTAATCCTCTTTCTACCAGTTCGTAAATCTCTTCCATCAGGAAAGGTTTTCTTAGATATTCTAAAGCTCCAAGCGTAATCGCGTTGGCATGCGAAGATTCAGACGCGTAAGCGGTGACAATCACAACCTCGATGGTCGGATCGACTTCTTTGATCTTTTTTAAAACCTCTATACCATCCATCCCCGGGAGCTTGTAGTCAACAAAAGCCATGTCATACATATCTTTTTTGAGAGAGGAGATGGCCGATTCGCCGTTTTCAAATGTTTTTACTTCATAGTCTTTAATCTTGAGGATCATTTCAAAAGATTCGCGCACACCGTTTTCGTCGTCAATAATAATTATCCTTACATTTTCTGCCATTAGTTGAGCCTCCTAATTGGCGTAATTGTAACATTGAGTTGCCATTATTGCAAATAAAAAATACTTATGATATTCTGATTCTTCAGGGCGGGCGGTGTAGCTCAGTTGGTTAGAGCAAACGGCTCATACCCGTTGTGTCAGTGGTTCGAGTCCACTCACCGCCATATAACTTAAGTATGTTATGATAAAAATGAAATCCCGATTATTTGCCGCTAGCGCATATCTTTTTGGTATTCCCGCGCTCTATATCGTTTTAACACAAAATAAAGGGGCCGGATTTGTTCGTTATCACGCGGAGCAGGCTTTATACTTATGGCTGACATATCTGACGATCTTTTTTCTTATTCGTCTATTTATTGGTTTGCTTTGGTCGGCGCAGTACATTCCCGGCTTACAATTTCTGGAATTGGCGGCTGTTCTGTTTATGGCCGCCTATTTGCTTTACCGCGCTTATAAGAGTTTTGGCACGTGATCAAACAAAAAGTAATTGAAACGATCAAAGAATATTCTCTTCTAAACCTCGGTGAAACTGTTTTAGTCGCTGTTTCAGGCGGCACCGATTCTACGGCACTAATCAATCTGTTGGCGGAGATTAAAAATGAATTTCGTCTTAAATTGCATATTGCCCATCTCAATCATCTGATCAGAAAAGGGGATGCCGAACTCGATGTCAAATATGTTGAGGGGTTGGCCGAAAAATTAAACATCCCGATCACGGTGGAGAGTTTTGACGTGGCCGGTTTTGCCAAGCAATCTTCGCTCGGTTTGGAGGCGGCTGCTCGTCAAATTCGGTACGCTTTTTTTGCCAAAGTAGCCAAGCAGATCAAGGCAGATAAAATTGCTGTTGGCCACACAGCTGATGACAATGTAGAAACTTTTTTGATGAGATTGTTGCGAGGGGCTGGGATCAAGGGCTTGTGTGGCATCCCACCACAGCGCGACCAGATCATCCGGCCGTTAATTAAAACCTGGCGTCGGGAGATAGAGGATTATGTCGGGAGTCGAAAATTGGTCCCCAGGCGTGATTTTACTAATTACGAATCGCGCTTTTATCGTAATCGAGTCCGGATGAAGCTGATTCCCCAATTAAAACTCTACAATCTAAATATCAAAGAGATAATTTTACAGACAATTCTATTGCTGACGGGTGATAATGAATATTTGACAAAAATGACCGAAGAGGCGTTGCTAAATACTCTGAGCGCTAAAGATGATAACGAGGTCAGATTGAACTTGAGCAAATTTAGAGCTTGTGAGCTGCCGATCCAAGGGCATCTGATTCGCCGGGCGATTGAGTTGATAAAAGGGAATTTATTAGATCTGACTTTTGATCATGTCCAACAAATCTTGGATAAGCTGGCCGAGACCGAACGGTGGGAACTTCATTTGCCGGGAGGGATTTTTGTCTTGGGGAACAGGCGAGAGTTGTCATTTTTGAAGGAGCGTCCGGCGCAGATCAATAACGCCGCATTTAAATATCAACTGCCGATCCCCGGAGAAGTTGAAATAAAAGAGATCGGCAAGACTCTTCGGGCAGAAATCGTTGAGAAAAATGCAGTTATCGATCAGCCAAATCTGGCTTTTGTCGATTATGGCGCGATCGGAAAAACTGTTTATGTGCGCAGCCGTCAGGCCGGAGACCGGTTTTCGCCTCTTGGCTTGAAGGGCTTTAAGAAACTCCAGGACTTTTTCGTTGACGAAAAAATTCCTTCGGAATTGCGGGATACTATTCCTTTGGTGGAGAGTGCCGGACAAATTGTCTGGGTGGGCGGACTGCGGATTGACGAGCGGAGCAAGATAACCAAGAGAACTAATAAGGTGTTGAAGTTGGAGTTGCTATGAATAGAGTTATTGAAATAAAAGATTTGGCGCAGGCCAAAAGAGAATTGGCGGCAATTGGCTCGCAAGACGCGGGGATTGAGTTGATGGCTCCCAAGGCTGTTCAACGAGTTATCAAATTAACGCAGATCAGATCTGTGGCGGCAAATATCATCAAGCAAGAAATTCTCTCTTATGGCGGAGAGGCTGCTACGGCTTATGGCGCTGTTAATCTTTCTGCCGAAAAGACCGATCTATTAATTATCGGGACAATCAAACAATTGGGACTTTTAGTTGCCAAATTAAAACAGCATCAGTTCGGTTTGCCGGTGATCGCCCGAGAGATTGAACGTCTGTTGGCTAATTATGACCTGACATTTGATCTCTTAGGATTGGGGAGGAGAACCCTGGTTATGGGGATCTTAAATGTCACCCCCGATTCGTTCTCTGACGGCGGGAAATTTTTAGACGTTAAATCGGCTGTGGCTCAGGCAAAACAAATGATCGCTGACGGAGCAGATATTATTGATGTGGGGGGAGAGTCGAGCAGGCCGGGGGCCAAGGCTGTTTCGGCTCAAGAGGAGATCTCCAGAGTTTTTCCTGTTATTGAGCAATTGTCTGCTGAAACCAAAGTGCTAATTTCAGTCGATACGACTAAGGCTGAGGTAGCCAAAAAGGCGATCACTGCCGGCGCAAAAATGGTTAATGATATCTCGGCCCTTCGTGCCGACTCTGATATGGCTAAGGTTGTGGCCAACAATAATCTCCCCGTTTGTCTAATGCATATCAAGGGGACGCCGCAGAATATGCAGGATAAACCGGAATATTCTGACCTGATGGGAGAGATTATCGGCTATCTAGCGGAGGGGCTTGCAATTGCTAAGAGGGCTGGTATACTGATTTCGAATTTGATAGTTGATCCCGGGATTGGGTTCGGAAAAACTGTAGCGCACAATCTGGAAATTCTTGATAAATTGAAGGAATTGAAAGTGTTGGGCTGTCCGATTTTGGTTGGGCCATCAAGAAAATCGTTCATCGGGCAAACATTGGATTTACCGGTTGAGGATCGTCTGGAAGGGACATTGGCTGCGGTAACAATTGCAATTGCTAACGGAGCTGATATAATCCGGGTTCATGACGTTAAGGAATCAAGACGTGTTGTCAGATTGACAGACGCGATAATAAATAAAGGTGGAGGAAAAAGATGATTAAGAAGAAAAAGAAGAAAATGAAAAAGGTTAAAAGTAAAGTAAAAGCAAAAAAAACTGCTAAAACCAAAAAAAGTGCCAAGGTTAAAAAGAAGAATAAATCCGGCAAGTCAACCGTATATCTGGGCTTGGGTTCTAACGTTGGTGATCGTGAAGAATATATTGAACAGGCGATTTTTTTGTTGGAAAAGACCAAAGGGGTAGAGGTTACCAAGCACTCCAGCAATATTGAAACCGAAGCCGAAGGGAAACATGGACAGCCTCCTTACATCAATGCGGTTTTAGAGATAAAAACGACTCTTTCGCCGGAAAAACTATTGGATTCCTGTCATGAAATCGAGGCGGCGCTCGGCCGGGAGAGGGAAATTGAGTGGGGACCGCGGACAATCGATATTGATATCCTCCTTTTCGAAGATGTGATCTCAACCGAAGACAAATTACAGATCCCTCATCCTTTGATGCATGAAAGAATCTTTGTGCTGAAACCTTTGGTCGAAATTGCTCCGCAGGTCATGCATCCGATCCTGGAAAAAACTGCCTTCTCCATGTATAGCGAACGAAAAGCGGAGCAGGGAGATACTTATGACGATGATCTCCCGGGTTTTAAGGAAATTCGTAATGCTTCGCCCGATGATTTTGAACGCTGGTAAGCGGTGATTATTACCACCGACGCTAGGCAAACTATTGAGTTGGGGAAAAAAATCGGGGCTGCGCTAAAACCGAACGATGTTATTGCCTTAGTTGGCCCTCTTGGTGCCGGGAAAACCACATTAGTTCAAGGGATTGCTGTCGGATTAGGGGTAAAAGACTATGTTACTTCTCCAACTTTTATTCTAATCAACGAATATCAGGGGAGATTGCCTCTGTTTCATGCCGATCTATATCGATTGGGAGAGACTGCGGAGATCGAAGATCTGGGGATCGAAGAATACTTTTCTCGCGGCGGTGTTTGTGTGATTGAATGGGGCGAGAAGCTTCAGTGCCTAGATACTATTGAAATTTCGATAAAATCAGAAAATGAGAGGGAGATATGTTTGTCCTCGGCATTAGCAGCGCGACTAAAGTAATAAGTATCGGTCTGATCGATGAAGACAAAGTCTTAGTTGATAAGACCTTTGATGATATGCGGGCGGAGATGATCTTGTCTTTTGTGCAGGAGGCCGGCATCACTCCCGATCAAATAGAGGGGGTGGCGGTTGCTATAGGGCCCGGTTCATATTCTGGCTTGAGGGGTGGGGCGGCAACTGCAAAAACATTGGCTCAAACCTTAAATATCCCTTTGGTCGGAGTTTCCACTTTGGCGGCAATTGCTTATAATGAGATTGGTCAGTCGAAAAATATCGCGGTGATGTTAGATGCCAAACGAGACGACTTTAATTTTGCCTGTTTTAAGGTTGAGGTTGGGCGGCTCGTTAGGAAAACTGAAGATATGGTCTTAACGGAGCCGGAAATCTTGGCCCGAACCAAAGAGATGTTGTTACTCGATGGCCGAAAAATTCATCCCTTGGGGATCAATGTTGCCAAAATTGGGCTGCAGAAAATCAAAGTCGGGCAGACCGATGATTCATTGACGCTTGTGCCAAATTATTCTCACCAGCCGAATATAAGGGAGTATCACTCATGATCAAGATAATGCCGATGGTGACGACGGATATTCCCGCCTGTGCGGCGATTGAGAATGTTTCGTTTACCGCTCCCAAACCGGAATCTGTTTTTCGTGAAGACGAGCATAAGTATATTGTTGCCAAAGAGGGCGAACTGGTTGTCGGTTATATCGGCATTGAAAAGGTCTTGGACGAAATTCATATCATAAATATGGCGGTCAGGCCCGAGAATAGAGAACATGGCATCGGAAAACAGCTGATTGATAACATTATTAATAATAGAGATACATTTTATCTGGAAGTAAGGGTGTCGAATATTCCGGCGCAAAATCTTTACAAAAAATACGGGTTTAAAATTGTTGGCAAAAGATCCAGGTACTATCAAGACAATCAAGAGGATGCTTATATAATGAGGAGGGACCAAGGCTAAACATATAAAAAAGCCTTTTTTTGTTCGTCGTCAGCGGCCAGGCGCAGGGGGGTGTCCAGCGTAATTATTTCGCAAGTTCCAATAAAAGTACCATCGCTATCCGTGAGCCTGTTCTCTTCTGTCTCTTTCCCTAAAGCTTCCAGCTTTTCGACCAATTCCATGCGGGCAGAGTATAAAAGCTGTTTTCCCTTTTCGGTAATTCTTAAGCCGAGATGAGAAAAGCCATCTATTGAATGTTTGTCGATGTCGCCATCGAATATTATCGTGGTTGAGGTTGAGGGAAAAATATCGCTTTCGATGACATAACGCAAAAGAATCTGATTGACAGCGGAAACGATTACAACTAAAGAGTTTGGATGATTCATTAATTGGTTTGCAATAGCCTGGCGATGTTTCTCAGTAAAAAATGGTGTGCCATTACGTAACATTAGAATCCTATCAAATTGTTGCAAGCCCTGGCCAATAACAGCGGAAAACTGAGCGACTATTTGACTGGGCGAAACTTGCGGCATGTCAATTATTGTTTTTAATGGGACAGGGCGGATTTGGAGTAAATGGACTTCGTTATTTTGACCCATAGCCTATTCGGTTTCAATGGAAAAATTCAACTTTTCTGTTAATTTATTAGTGAGGCTGGCGGCTCTTCTGGCAGCGTAAGCGTCGCTCTCTTGTATGGTTCTCTTGAAAAGGGCCGAAAGATTTTGAGTTGAAGCCAGATTGCCGGTTTGGCCATAAATAAAATATGCGTTAAGATTGAATTCTCCGCCGAAGGTAAGCTTCGCCGTTTGCCGGTCTATCGTGAAAAGCATCGCACTTTCTTCTCCGCTGACGGCGGCCAGGCCGAGTCCGCCAACCGCCGTAATCAGGGTTACGTGCCTGCGACTGGTGTTGGCCAGGCCGGCCAAAAGTGGGAAGAAAGATGGCGCTAATTGTTTCCATTCATTGCCGACTGCCTCCTGAATAATGACAGCCGTGGGGATATCTTGGCTTCCGCAATATGCTAATGTCGCTTGACCCTAAGGCCATTGCCCAGGATATATATTCGCCCGGAAGGGCTTTGATAAAGGTTTGTTCCGACTTTGGCATAACTTGTCCTGATCCGGTAAAGTGGTATATTTATTGCTCGAGCGTTCACTCCTTTTCTTCGGATAAGTGAAGGAATAATTTTATGTTTTTTGCTTTCAGGGGATGTTATAATCTTTACACTATGAGTCTGCTGGAAGAATTAAATAAACGCATTCTGGTCATGGATGGGGCTATGGGGACACAGCTTATGAATCAAGGCGTCAAACCCGAAGATTGTTTTGACCTGCAAAATCTGACCAACCCCGATAAAGTTTTAGCCGTCCATCAGGGGTATGTAAAAGCCGGCGCAGACATTATCGAAACTAATACCTTTGGGGCCAACAGGATAAAATTAGTTGACTATAAGCTGGAGAATAAAGTTGCAGAAATAAATCTGGCTGCCGCCCAAATTGCCAGAAAGGCGATTGGCAACAAAGGTTTTGTTTTTGGTTCAATTGGGCCCCTGGGAAAAATGCTCGATCCTTTGGGAGAGATTGTTTTTGACCAGGCTTATGAGGCTTTTGCCGAACAGGCGAAGGCGTTAGAAGCGGGTGGAGTAGACGCAATTATTATCGAAACCATCTCTGACCTTCAGGAGATGCGAGCCGCTCTAATCGCCGTTAAGACCGAAACAAAACTCCCTGTGATCTGCAGTTTAACCTATGATGATGGAGAGAAGACTGTTTATGGGACTCCTCCGGAGGCGGCAGTTGTCGTCCTCGAAGCTTTGGGGGCCGATGTTATTTCCGCGAATTGTTCGACCGGACCCGAGGGGATGTTGGCAGTCGCTCGTAAGCTCCTCGACTCCGCTCGGAGCTCCGTTGTTATGGTCATGCCGAACGCCGGGATGCCCGAGTTGGTCGGCAATCAAGCCATTTATAAAATGACACCTAAACAATTTGGGCAGTTTGCCGTTAAGTTTGCCAAGCTTGGTGTGAATATTATTGGCGGGTGTTGTGGTACTACACCGGAGCATATTGCGGCGGTGAAATCCCAACTTCAAACCTCAAACTTCAAAACAACTCTCAAGCTCCAAACTCCAACATCTAAATTTGCTAGTCGTTCGAAGGTTGTTGAGTTGGAAGCTGGGAAGTCGTTATTAGTCGGTGAACGGATCAATCCGACAGGGCGGCCGGCTTTTCAGGCTGAGTTGAGAGAGGGGAAATTGTTTGTGGCCAGAAGCGAAGCTGTTGAACAGACCAAGGCGAAGGCCGATCTGCTTGATGTAAATATTTCGACCCGTGATATTATTGAATCCGAAGTGATGAATTATGCAGTCAAAGTTGTCCAGTCGAGCTCCGATCTCCCTTTGTCAATCGATAGCCCGAGTGTGGCTGCTCTAGAAGCCGGCTTAAAAGTCTTTTGTGGCCGGGCGTTATTGAATTCTGTTAACGGTAAACGAGAGAGTTTAGAAAAGATCCTGCCAATCGCCAAAAAATATGGGGCGGCGATCATCGCTTTAACTTTGGATGAACATGGGATGCCCAATTCTGCCTCCGATCGGTTAAGAATAGCCGATAATATTGTCAGAGCGGCTCAAGAAATCGGGATCGCTAAAGAAGATATTTATATCGATAACCTGGTAATGACCGCTGGGGTTGGTATTCAAGGTTGCCTGGAAGCCTTAAAAGCCATTCCGATGGTCAAAGAACGTTTTGGTGTTAGGACTATTTTGGGGATCAGCAATGTTTCCCACGGGATGCCCAACCGGGCCGAGTTAAATTCTCTGTATCTTCGCTTAGCCCTTTCTTATGGCCTTGATGCGGCGATTGTCGACGTTACCGATCCTGATATTAAGAAGGCCTTAAAGGCTAAACCACTTTCTCGTGAAAAACTGTTAGCAAGTTTCAAAGCGGCCGTTAATAAAGCGAGACGATCTGGCAAGCCGGCAGAAAAGAAAAGAGAGGCAGTGGTCAAGGATATCCGGTTATCCGGTTATCAGGATATCCGGAATGCAGTCATTGATGGTGATGTTGAGTCGGTTAAGATCTTGGTTACTCAGGCCTTGTCCAAAAAAATGAACCCCCAAAAGATAATTGATCAGGGTTTGGTGCCGGGGATGGAAATTGTCGGCAAGAAGTTCAATAAAAAAGAATATTTCTTGCCGCAGGTAATCGAATCGGCCGAGTCGATGAGGGCCGGATTCGAATTATGTAAGGCGCAGATCCCTAAGGATGAGAAGAAATCGGCAGGTAAAGTTCTTTTGGCAACTGTGAAAGGTGATATTCATGATATTGGGAAGAACATTGTGAAGATGCTCTTAGAAAATCACGGTTTTGCTATAGTCGACCTTGGGAAAGATGTTTCTGCTGATGAGATTCTGGCCGCTGCCAAAAAAGAAAAGCCAAATGTAATTGCTCTTTCCGCTCTTTTAACTACTACCATGGTAGAGATGGGAATTGTAAGTGAACAATTAAAAGAAGCTAAACTTGATATCCCTCTTTTAGTCGGGGGAGCGGTAGTGACCAAGGGTTATGCTGACCGGATTGGAGCTAACTACAGCATGGACGCGGTGGGGGCGGTTGCTTTGTCCAAGAAGATAATGAAAGCGGCCGGGAAATAAGTTATAATTACTCTACAATGAAATTGCCGCGGTATTTTAAGTCAATACTCTGGTTCGCCGATTTTGATAAGCTTAGTCTGGAAAAAGACCGGGAAACGATCCTTTTTCAGGCGCTGGAAAAGGGGCGGATGGAGCATTTGCGGTTTTTGGCCAGTAAGCTTGGACCCAGGGCGATCTTTGATTTTGCCCAAAAAAACAGGAATAAATTTAGCCGCAAGAGTATCTTTCCGTTTGCCAAAACGTTATTTGCCGGAGCTGGAAGAAGCAAATGAGGAAGAAGCTTCATTTTGAAATACTGGATACGAAGCGCCGCGGCATTTTTGAGCGTTTGGCGAAGATTGCCCCTAACAACAGTTACTTGGCGGGTGGCACTGCTTTAGCTTTGCAAATCGGACATCGTGAGTCCCTAGATTTTGACCTCTTTTGCCCCAAGGAGATCACTTTTGCGGTCAAGAAAAAGGTATTAAAAGAGTTTTCTGATTTTTCTCTCCAAACGCTGGTTGATACCTCCGATGAACTTAGCTTGGTGTTGGATGGGGAGATCAAGATCACGTTATTGAATTATTTTTGGAGCCCGGTTCGTCCACTGGTTAAAGTAACCAAAGCTGTCCCTTTGCTTTCTATTCCAGATATTGCCGCGGCCAAGGCTTACGCGCTGGGCAGACGCGGGAACTTCCGCGATTATTTCGACTTGTATGTGCTAGTAAAAAACGGCCACGCCACTCTTAAAGATATTGTCAAATTGTGCCGCAGGAAATATGGCGAGGTTTTTAGCGAAAGGATGTTTCTGGAACAGCTTACCTATATGGGCGACTCCAGCGGCGATAAACAGTTACGTTACCTGGGAGAGAAATTTGTTTCCCCGGCTCAGCTGATTGAATTTTTTAAAAAGGAGATATCAAAAAATGTATAGACCAGAAATTAAAGTTTTAGATTGCACCCTGAGAGACGGCGGGCTTGTCAATGCCCATCAGTTTACCGACAAGTTTGTCCGCTCGGTTTTTCAAGCCTTAACTACAGCCGGAATCGATTATATCGAACTCGGTTACAGAGCCGATTCTACCGCTTTTGATCCGAAAAAATTTGGTCCCTGCAAATTTTGTGACGAAGAATTTCTCAAAAGAATTATTGAGGAGACGGAATACAAGAGCAAACTTTCGGTCATGGTTGATATCGGCCGGGTCGATCTAAGCCAGATACCGAATAAGTCAGAAAGTGTCATCGATATGATGAGAGTAGCTTGTTACGTTAAAGACACCGACAAGGCCATTGCCCATGTCAAAATCTTGGCCGATAAGGGTTATGAAACAACTGTCAACATTATGGCTGTTTCCACTGCCATGCAAACCGAAATTGAGGAAGCACTGAGTGATCTGTCCGAATCTCCGGTTAATGTTGTCTATGTTGTTGATAGTTTTGGTTCTATGTTTTCCGAGCAGGTCCACTTTTTAACTCAACTTTATGGTAAATACTTCTGGCCCAAGAAGATTGAAGTCGGCTTTCATGCGCATAACAACCAGCAATTGGGTTTTGCCAATACTATTGAAGCGATCCGCAAAGGGGCAAACTTTTTGGACAGCACGATATATGGGATCGGCCGCGGTGCCGGCAATTGTCCGACGGAATTATTGATGGCTTTCTTGAAAAACCCAAAATTCAACTTAGAGCCGGTGCTCGATTCAATTGAAAAACTGTTTTTGCCGTTGAGAGAAAAAGAGGAATGGGGTTATATTATTCCTTATATGATTACCGGTGCATTAAATCAGCATCCCCGATCAGCAATCGCTGTTAGAGGGACAAAAGACAAAGATAAATACGTCGACTTTTTCCGCAAAATGACTTTGGATACTTAATTTGTAAAACTTCCTCTTGATTAGCTTCTCCAAAGGAGTAAAATTACTATTGGAGGTGCTGCATGAAGCCCCGAGTGGTTATTGTTTGTTTATTAATCTTCGCGACCGCGTGTTTTGCTCAAAATGAATTAACCTTAGAACAAAGTATCCAAATTGCCCTCGAGAAAAGTCCGGTTGTTCTTAAGTCCAAAGCCGACATCGCCGCCGCCGAAGGGGAGGCGGGACAGACTGTCGCCACTTACCTCCCTCAGCTCTCTATCATTGGTAGTATCGGTAAAAGCTATATGCAGCCGATGACGGTAGAATTTAATGGCACAACTGTTACTTATGGGACAAACGAACAGGCAGAAACCACGTCCTATGGTTTATCAGCCAGGCAAAAGCTTTTTGATGGGGGAAAGATGTTTAGCACGATGGGGATGGCGAGTAAAGGGTTGGCCGTGGCCAAGCATGAACTCCGCAAAATAGAACAGAATATCACCTTTGATGTCGTTCAATCATATTATGGTGTCATGAAAGCGGCCAAGTATGTTGAACTAAGTTCCGAGTCGGTCGGCATGGCGCAAAACCATCTTGATCGGGTGAACGCCTTGGAAAATGCCGGGATGGCGACCAAGGCCGATATTCTGCGGACAGAGGTCCTCTTAGCTAAAGCCGAATTATCTTTAACCAAAGCGAAACAAGTTTATGAATTGAGCAAAAACAGTTTTAATAATCTTCTCGGTCGCGACTTTTCGGCCGAAGTTACTTTAGCTACTACTGACTTTAAAGGGACCGACGTTATCACTTATCAGTATGATGATCTCCTAAAAATTGCCTATGAACAACGACCTGATTGGCAGCAGTTTTTGTTAGCTCGTGGGGTTGTTGAGGACCAGGTTAGTATTGCCTATAGCGGACTTTTGCCCTCTGTTTCCTTAATCGGTAATTACGAAAGAGGGTCAACCACATATCCTTCTTACAATTATGATACGAAGAACTGGCAGGCTATTTTGTCCGGCTCTTGGGATATTCTCGATGGGACCGGAGTCTATAATCGGATCAAAGAGGCGGGGGCGCAGTTGGAGGCGCAAAAAGCGAGTGAGCAGAGTGTTCAACGGGGTTTGGCCTTAGAAGTAAAAGAAGCCAATTTTATGTTAAAGAGTGCCAAAGAGAATTTGGCGGGAGCCCAAAAAGCTTTGGAGTTGGCCCAAGAGAATTATGAGATTGCGGAGACAAGATACAAATCTGGTCTCGGGACAAACCTGGAGCAGATCGATGCTCAGGTGGCTCTGACACAGGCGAGAGCAGAAGAGCTCGATGCGCAGCATGAGTTGCTGGTTGCTCAAGCGAGAATAAATAAAGTCGTCGGGTCGAAAATTTATTAGGAGGAAATAATGCGTAACAAGAAATTAATTATAGGAGCAATTGTCGGTTTCTTTTTCCTGCTATTAGTAATTATGAAAATGCGTGGGGGTCAGATAGAAATTCAAACCGCTACAGTCGGTCAAGGAAACATTCTCACTACTATCTCAGCCTCCGGCATGGTTGAATCGCGCTCAGTTAAGCTCGGCAGCGCGCAAATGGCCGGCCGAGTCGATTGGATTGGGGTGGCAGAGGGCGATGAGGTGGCAGCCGGACAGATTCTTGTAAAATTAGACGGTTATTCTCAGGCTCGTCGTGAATATTTAAGAATTGAGGAACTTCATGCCAATGGTTTTGCTTCTGATTTAGAAAAGGAGCGGGCCAAAACCGCGATGACCAATGCGGCTGTTTTTGCTCCTTTCTCTGGACTGATCTCCGAAAAAGCGGTGACGATTGGTGAAGCTGTTTCGCCAGGGGTTCCGCTGATCGGCTTAGTCGATACCAAAAATCCATGGGCCGAAATTCAAATCGATGAAGTCGATATCGCTGCTGTCTCTGTGGGAGACAGAGTCCGTTTTACAACCGACGCTTATCCCGATAAAGAGATCTTCGGCAAGATCACCTGGATCAACCGAGAAGCTCAATTAAAGAAAGTCGGTGGGCGGGTCAGAATGGATGAAGAAGATTTAGTTTTTCGGGCCAAAGTTGAATTTGATAATGCGAAGGAACTAAAAACCGGGATGTCGGTTTATGCTGAAATTATTACCGGAGAGAAGAAGAATGTTGTAGTTGTCCCTCGCGATGCGGTCACTTTACGCGAAGGGAAAAAAGTCGTCTTTGTTGTTGGTCGAGGGAAAGTTGATCAAGTTGAAGTGCAAATCGGAGCGAAAGATATGGTTAAGGTGGAAGTTTTATCAGGAGTTGCTGAAGGGGCCGAGGTTGCCGTCTCCAACCTAAGTAAGCTGCGCGACAAAGCCAAGATTAAACTGGAGAAAAAGTAATTGGCTGAAGCAGTTGTCAGGATAAAAGATTTAGTTAAGATTTACCGAATGGGGGAGATCGATGTTCAGGCCGTTCGGGGGATTACTGTTGATATTCTGCGAGCAAACTTTACGGCGATTGTCGGACCTTCTGGTTGTGGCAAATCGACTCTAATGCATATTGTCGGTTGTCTAGACCGACCGACTTCTGGTTCTGTCCTCTTAGAAGGGATCGATATTTTAAAACAGAGTGATGATCAGTTAGCTGAGATTAGACGGAAAAAAGTCGGCTTTGTCTTTCAGACCTTCAATCTTTTACCGCGTATTACAGCTGTTGAAAATGTTGAGTTGCCCTTAATTTATAGCGGGATAGGGGTCAAGGAGCGGCGGCAGAAGGCTCTGAGTGTTTTAGAGAAGGTCGGCTTGGCCGATCGGGCTAATCATCGGCCGCCGGAAATGTCTGGGGGGCAAAGACAGCGAGTCGCTATTGCCCGAGCGCTTATTAATGATCCGGCGATCCTTTTGGCTGATGAACCGACCGGGAATTTAGATTCCAAATCTGGTGAAGATGTGATGGCTCTTTTTGAACAATTAGATGCCGAAGGGGTAACCATTATCATGGTTACTCACAATCCAGACTTAGCCCGCCGCTGTGAGCGGAGCATTCATCTCAAAGACGGACAAGTCGTCTCTGACGAAATCCATCGTGAGAACCAGTATGAAGATAACCGATAGCTTCCCGTTAGCGATCAGAACTCTTAAAAGCAATCCTCTCCGCAGTTTTTTAACCACCCTCGGTGTAATCATCGGGGTTTTTATTGTGATCACCATGGTCAGCTTTGGTGATGGGGCGAAACGTTATATTTTTAATCAGATGTCTTCGATGGGGATTGGGGCAAATACTCTGGCGATCTTTGGCTCCGATTCAACCGATGATGGCCCTTTTGGGGCGTTATCTTCGCTGATGGGCTCTTCGTCGATTGATTTTCGAGATGTCGAAGCGGTTAAAGATAAGATAAAAAATGTCGAGCTGGTTGCGCCGGCAATATTTAGCATGGCTTCAATCAGACATGGCCGACAAAAGTACGATGCGACTTTTGTGATCGGGACAACAGAAGAGTTTGGCAAAATGGTCCCTAATCTGGTTACCGGTGGTCGGATGATCAATAGTGTCGATGTGGCGAATCGGAGAAAGGTTGCTTTTATCGGTCAGACTTTGGCCAAAGATATCTTTGGTGCTTTCCCCCCAATTGGGAACGAGATAAAAATTAATGGTAAGCCCTTTCGCATTATCGGCTTGATGAAAGAGATGAACAAGATGATGGGGATGGATTTTAACGAGATGGTTTTGATTCCAGTAACTTTGGGTGAAGATGTTTTAAAGTCAAAAGAGATTACAGAAACGTGGGTTAAGGCGACCGATATTACTCAGGTCCCCAAAATCAAGAAAGATATTGAAGCGATTTTATTGCAGCGGCATGGAAAAAAAGACTTTCATGTCCGGGTGGCGACCGACATGATCGATCGAATTATGTCGGTGATGGGGGCTGTTACCGTCGCTGTCTCCTTTGTCGCGGCGATCTCTTTGTTGGTTGGGAGTATCGGGATTATGAACATTATGTTGGTTTCGGTTGCTGAAAGGGTCAAAGAGATTGGGATTAGAAAATCTGTCGGAGCTCGATCGCGTGATATCTTTTGGCAATTTGTTTTAGAGGCGATTATAATCTCTTCAATTGGCGGTATTTCCGGAGTTCTTCTAGGGACAGTCGTCTTATATTTAATCGGTTTGGGGATCGGGCTATCTCTTATCCCATCCGTGACAGCGATTTACGTCAGTCTTTTTGTTTCAGCTACTGTCGGTTTGGTTTCTGGTGTTTATCCGGCGATGAAGGCGGCTCGACTAGACCCGGTCGATGCGCTGAGAGGTTAATTATGGATTGGAAAGAATATTTACAGATGGCTTATCGAAACTTAACCGCCTCTAAGGGGCGGAGTTTCTTAACGATGCTTGGGGTGATCATCGGGATCTTCTCGGTCATCACTTTAGTCAGCTTAGGTGAGGGTTTAAAAGGTTACATGTATGATCAGATTGAGGCGATGGGGACGGGGGACAATTATTTGGAGATTCATGCGGGGAAAGGTGGGGGGATCGGCTTTTTTGGGGCAGAGATTACTTACAAGGATGCCAAGGCGATTGAGAGTCAGGCCAAGGCGGTCGAATCGGTTGATGCCAGGGCTCTTAAGACCGGGACTTTTGTTTTTGGCAATCGTGAATTTAAAGCGCCGATGGTGATGGG